>JANWYZ010000003.1 GCA_025054895.1 bacterium
GGCTTGACGTTGCTACTTTACCATAGATGCAACATCTTTATCAACTGGGTTGGCGGGTGTTCGATTTTGCCCTTTTACAAACATCTGTTCACTCACTATGGAAATGGTGGGCTATAAAGAAGAAAAAAATTGCCTGCCAGGTAGGTTCCTCTATCATCCTTATTTTGAACATCCTCCGCACACCTTGACAGAAGACAGCAACACCCTGTATAATAAGAGCGCAAAGGTTGTGGCCCCATCGTCTAGTGGACCAGGACACCTGGTTTTCAGCCAGGAGATCGGGGGTTCGAATCCCCCTGGGGCTACCATTTCGGTGCCGAGGTGGCGGAACTGGTAGACGCGCACGTTTGAGGGGCGTGTGCCGCAAGGCGTACGGGTTCAAGTCCCGTCCTCGGCACCAACAGGTGGGCGATTAGCTCAGTGGCAGAGCGCCTCGTTCACACCGAGGAGGTCGGAGGTTCAAGTCCTCCATCGCCCACCATACTACCCCTGCCCCTCTCCCCTACACCATAACATCTCGTAGCGAGGCACCCTCGCCAGAATCTGCCTATTGTGTTAAAAGATAGTTCGGTGGGAGTAGATGAGCATCTTCGACAATAAGCGGATACCTGCAGATAAACTGAATATAGACTGGGAGGGCATCCGGCGCGGCGATTACAGCGACCGCTATTTCTGGAACGGCATGACCATCCTAGCCCATCTGGCACGAGAGGGATACCGTTTCAACGGGCACTCCCCTATGCTGGAGGCGCAGGGTATTGCCGAATACCGTCACCTGCTCACCGGCGATACGGTCGTGGAAATGCAGTGGTTTGCCCGGCGCAAGCCCTTTACGGTGGTAGCGGGCATCGACGCGGCAATCGCTATCCTCCAACGGTGCAGCGGACATTGGGAGGGCGGCGCCTTCTTCCATAGGGGCGACCAGCTGGAGATCCTGGCGGTACAGGATGGCGACCTTGCTCCTTACGCGGGCAACCCGCTAGAGGTTACTCCGGTACTGAAAGTACGCGGACGCTACCGCGATTTTGCTATTCTGGAAACACCCACACTGGGTGTGCTTACCCGCGCCAGTCGTATCGCTACCAATACCTATCATCTGATGCTGGCGGCGCGAGGTAAACCGGTGCTATTCTTTCCAGCTCGCTTTGACTTGCCTTCCACACAGGCGATAGACGGCTACGCCTATTATATTGGTGTACAGCGCTACAACCACGATACCGGAGGGAACACCCCTCCCTTCGTCTCCACCCCCGCGCAGGCATCTTTGTGGGGCGGACAGGCAGGCGGAACCGTCGCACACGCCATGATTGCCTGCTTTCTGGGCGATACCACCGAACTGATGTTGCAGTTCGCACGCATTCTGCCCCCGAGCATACCCCGCATCGCGCTGGTAGACTTCCATAACGACTGTGTGAAAACATCCCTGCAGGTCGCGAAGGCTTTCTTCGAACGCTATCGGAGGGCGGTAGAGTCTGGCAGTGACGAAGAAGCACAGCGTTACAAATTGTTCGGTGTGCGTCCCGATACCGGCGGCGAACTACGCGACCGCAGCCTGCAACATCTCCCTGATGAGCCGTCCCTGTATGGCGTCTGCCCCGCGCTTATCCGTGCATTGCGTGAGGCGCTGGATAGGGCATGGGCGGACTGGAGCCTGTCCGGAGATTGGCGCGAGCGGGCGGCGGAATACTGTCGTCAAATTAAAATCGTGGCAACGGGCGGTTTTAATCTGCTGCGTATCCAGCAGTTCGAAGAGGAGGGCGTGCCCGTGGATATCTACGGCGTAGGCTCCTCTTTCTTCTCCAATAGCTCGGTCGACGGCACAGTGACCGACTACACCGCCGACGTGGTGCGCGTGAAGGTAGATGGACGCTGGGTACACATGGCGAAGGAGGGGCGCAGAGCCTGCGACAACCCCAACCTGAAACCTGTGGAGCAAAAGCTATGAGCGAGCCGAGGCTACCCTCTGCGCAAGAGATTCAGGCGCACGTGCTGCGCAACCTGCAGTTCTGGGCAGAGCACGCGGTAGACCGCGAATACGGCGGTTTCTGGACACACCTCAACCGCGACGGCAGCCGATACGGCGACGGACAGAAGTTTCTGGTAATGCAGGCAAGGATGACATACGCTTTCGCCATTGCTTGCCTGTGGAGCGGAGACAGCGCATGGAAAGAGCTGGTAGAGCATGGCGCACGTTTCCTGCAGGAGAGGATGCACGACCCCAAATGCGGCGGCTGGTTCTGGACGGTCTCACGTGAGGGAGAAATCACCAACGGTAGCAAGATGGCATACGGGCACGCCTTTGCGGTCTATGCCCTCGCTTACGCAGGATACGCCCTCCGCAGCGATACCCTCCTCCATGACGCTGAAGAAGGATTGCACTGGATGTTGGAGCACCTGTGGGATACCGACAGAGGCGGCTACGTGCAGTCCCTCACCCGCTGTCTGTTTCCGCTCGACGATACCAAGCGGCTGGACACACAGCTGCACGCTCTGGAGGCAGCCTCAGCTGTGGCGGCGTTTTGCGGTTCCCCCTTCGCCAGAGAACACCTGTACGAGCTGGCGCAGGCTGTCGTCACACACACGCTTCACCCAAACGGCAGATGCGCCCGCGAATGGTTCCTGAACGACTGGAGTGAAAACATCGACGCCACCGGAGGCAACGTGAGCATCGGGCACAACCTGGAGGCGGCGTGGTTCCTGCGTGTGGTAGGACTGCAGCTGCACACTGAACAGTTCAACCATATTGCCGACACCCTGCTGCGCTTTTGCCTGCAATACGGCTGGGACCATGGGCGGAAAGCCTTCATCCAGACAGCGACGCCTGGAGGCAAACTGGTAGACCGGCATATCATCTACTGGACTCAGGGCGAGGCGCTGGGCGCGCTATCCCTCTGGTGGCGCTTAACGGCAGAAGCGGAGTATCGCGAACGGCTGGCGCAGGTGTGTCACACGGTGCTGACCTTCTTCCACGACGCTGATTATGGCGACTATTTTGAAACACTGGACGAAAATTGCCAGCCCACGCATACCTACAAAGGCAGCGCATGGAAGGCAGCCTACCACCTCACGCAAGCGTGGTGGCACGTTGCAGGAAACCTGTACGAGCACGAAGCAAGGGACGTGCTATGATAGACCTATCGCTCGCACTGGGCACGCTGTTGTAGCCACCGCTGAAGGCACGGTAAAAGCTACCCCCTCACTTCTACCTCCACCTTCTCCAGGTTAAAACCCCATACCTGCACGTGTCGTGGGTCGCAGGGTTCTGGGCAGGTGAACTCTACCGTGCGAGGCTCGCCCGGCAGCAGGAACAGGTAGTTATCGCTTACTTGCACTGCATCCTGTGGAAACACCAGATGCACGAAGTGCGCATACTGCTGCGAGCGCAGCTCGCATTCCCACTCGCACCCCTCCTGCCCTTTCAGGGTAAACACCGCTCTTACCGCTGCCTTCGGTATCTTCAAGCGATTCCACTCGGCAAAGAAGTGCACGTTATCGGGCGCGTGGTGTCCTCGCCTCACCTGCACTACCAAAAACTCCGACGCAGGGTCGGTTGCTGGCGCAAAGTGTAGCAACCGCTGGCTGCTGTTGGCAGGCAGTCGCACGCGATGATGCTCCTCTGCAATCACCGTGCCATCCGTACGCATCCGGCGAACGCTCAGTTCACTGGACACCGATTCGGTACGGTCGTTCACGCCCCACAAGGTTACCGAGCCGTCCTCCTCCGGGCGGAAGGTGTATAACAACGGTGCGAAGGCGCGAGCGACATAATGGTATGCTCCTTTAGGGTTCAGATAGTAGTCTATCACGCTCCACGAGATGCCGGGCCAGCAGTCGTTCAGCTGCCAGAAGAGCGCGCCGCTACACTCGAACTTGCGCCGGCGGTAATGTTCAATACCGAATTTCAACCCCTCTGCCTGTACGAACTGCGACAGCAACACGAACTCCTGAATGTCCTTCGGCTGCCACACGTGCGCCTCGAACATCTTCTCTTTGCGCGAGGTGTCGGGGTCTTTGATGCGATAGAGAAACCCCTCGCTATCGTAGAAAAACTGCTCCGGCGGGATGTTACGCTGCAAGGTGCGAAGCGCAGGTGAACCGTGCATTCCAAACTCGCTGATGAACCGCCCCTTGTCCTGCGCGTAGTGGCGGTAGGAGACGCCCTCTGGCGTGGGGTTGGAGCGAGGTTCTTCGTGGCTGGCGCGAGGGTAAATCATGCCCGCCCACACCTGCCAGTTGTGCTTGTCGCCTGCTTTGTCGCTGTTGGCATCATCGCCGCCCCAGGGGCTACCGTGCCAATAGGGACGGGATGGGTCGTGCCGAGCGCATACCTGAGGGAGCACCTCGTCGTAGATACGCTTGCCGAAGAGCGGAAAATCCGGCTCGTTCCAGTGGATCATGCTGTCGATCCACTGGTTCTCGTTGTTGCCACACCACAGAGCGATACAGGGGTGGTTGCGCAGCTGCTTCACCACTACCTCTGCCTCGCGTTGCACCTCTTTCACAAAGTCTTCATCGTCGTCCGGGTAGGCGGCGCAGCTGAACATGAAATCCTGCCAGACCAGAATGCCCATCTCGTCGCAGGCGTTGTAAAACTCTGACGCCTCGTAAATTCCACCACCCCACACGCGCAGCATGTTCATGTTGGCGTCGCGCGCCATCTGCACCAGCTTGAGATAGCGCTCGGCAGGAATCGAGCCTATGAGGTTATCGGCTGGGATCCAGTCCGCCCCCTTTGCGAAAATCTTCACGCCGTTGAGCACGAAGGTAAAGTTGGTGGTGTCCGGTTCCAGACCGGGCGACTGGTCCACCTCTATCGTGCGCACCCCGAAACGCGCAGATTCACTATGCACCACCCTCGATCCATCCAGCAGTTCTGCCTCTATCGTGTAGAGATGCGGCGTGCCCAGGTCGTGCGTCCACCACAGCTGAGGCGATTCCATCCACAGGGTGGTCTGCGCATAGCCATCGATGACCGGCGCACTGGCACGCCAATCCTGACCATGGTCGCGCACGAAGAAACTTACCACCAGCGGGCGTTTCTGCTCGCCAATGTGTTCTATCTCTGCACTCAAGCGCACCTCAGCGCCCTTCTCAGTGAGGCGGGCAGTGTAGGCAAACACGTGGGCGATACGCGCTGCCGAATGCGCCTCCAGTCGGACGGGGCGCCATACACCCACAGTGACGAAGCGCGGTCCCCAGTCCCATCCCCACCCCATCTGTGCTTTGCGCACCCACACGCGGGGCTTGTAAAACGCCGCCCAGTAGCGAGAAACGTCTTTCTTTTCCGCCTCCAGTACCACGGGGTGGAAGCAAATTGCCAGAGTGTTCTCCTCGCCAAGGCGCAGCCTGTTGGTCACATCGAAGCGATAAGGCGTGAACATATTCTGCGCAGAGCCAATTTTCTCGCCGTTGAGATAGATGTCGGCAAGGGTATCCAGCCCCTCAAAAACAAGGTCAAATCGCTCGCTTTGCACATCAGCAGGCGCGGTAAAGCGAGTGCGATACCACCACTCGTAATCTTCCACCCAGCCGCAGGCTTCGGGGTTCTCGTTGTAGTAGGGGTCAGGCAAGATGCCTGCGCGAATCAGTGCGGTATGCACATCACCGGGCACATCCACCGTGATGGCTTCACGCCCGTGAAAGTGCTCGCGGTGCGCTCCCTCCTGAACGCCCTGTCCGGGTTCAAAGTAAAAAAGATGCCATGAGCCATTGAGAGATAATTGCATTCTCGGTACCTCCTTACCGCATAGTTATACAAGAGTTTCGGCAGGTTCGTCAAGGCTGTGCAGACTACGAGCAAAGAGCATGAGCCTCTGGAGAGATGCACTCCGTCACTTTCCGACCACGCAAATCTACTCCCGCAACCAACGCGAAAGCCTGAGTGAAGCTCCCTGCAGGCATGGCGGGGATAATCAGCGAATATGGTGCTATCTCTGCCTGGAGGCGAATCTCTTGGTGAGCCGCGCGTCCCCTCAGCCTTCGCTGCGAGAAGGATGGGACGTACTTCTGCATCCGCAGGTCGGGAGGAGCCTTGCCATCCCCGACAAAGGTTCGGGCGGACACCGGTTCTGCCGCATAACATTTTTTAGGGAGGTCATCTAAGCACAGGATGAGGTCGTTGTTTCGGTTTACCGCGTTTGCCGGGGGTACTCTCCTTCTGGTAATCCAGTGCTTTGCCCAAACGGCTGTCCGCTTCGCCCGCTACCCCGCCCCTTCGCCCGATGGAAAGCAGATTGCTTTTTCATGGCAGGGCGACCTGTGGTTGGCAAGTAGCGCTGGAGGCGAGGCGAAGCGTCTCACGGTGCATGAAGGTTACGACTTTGCGCCGCTGTGGTCGCCGGACGGAACGAAGATTGCCTTTACCTCCGACCGTTACGGCAACGATGATGTTTTCGTGCTGAACCTGCGCGACGGCACGATCCAGCGGTTGACATACTGGTCGGGGCGAGACCGTGCGCTCGGCTGGACGCCCGACGGCAAAGCAGTGCTACTGGAGTCCACGCGCGATTGGGAACCTTACGGCGCAGAGCCGTGCGTGTATGTCGCCCCGCTATCGGGGACAACCCCGTATCGGCTGCACAACGTAACCGGCACACCGGCGGCTCTTTCACCGGACGGAGATAAACTCGCTTTCGTGAGGCGCGACTCCAGCTGGTGGCGCAAGGGCTACAAGGGCAGCGCAACCGGCGACATCTGGCTGCACGACCTGAAAACAGACAAATTCACCCGCCTGACGCAGACGGACACGCCGGATACCTTCCCGATGTGGTCGCCCGATGGCAGGACACTCTACTTCCTCTCCGAACGCGACGGCACTTACAACCTGTGGGCAATGGACTTGGACAGCAAGAGCGCAAAACAGATGACCCGCTACAAGGGAGACGGTGCGCGTTTTCCCCAAATCGCCCGCAACGGCAGCCTGATTGCCTACGAACAGGGCATGGACCTCTGTGCGCTCAACCCTGCGACAGGCGAGATACGCATCCTGAACATCACCGCTCCTGCCGCCGACGCCCGCAAACCGCAGGGTTTTTGGCAGCAAGTGCGCAGCGGCGATGTGGCTGAGTTTGCCATCGCACCCAACGGCAAAGAGGTAGCGTTGGTGGTACGTGGAGAGGTATTCGTAACCCGCTATCCCGAGGGCGGCGCAGCTCGTCGCCTGACGGAAACAGTGGAACCCGAATACGACCTTGCCTGGTCGCCTGATAGCAAGTCGCTGGTGTTCGCCTCCGAACGCGACGGAACCACCAGCCTGTATCTGGTTACCTCCGACGACCCAGATGAACCGCGTCTGCGCCGCACGGCGAAGCTGAAGACCGAACGTTTGACGAACTCTCCTCTACCCGATACCTCACCTGTCTTTTCACCCGACGGCAAAAAACTCGCTTTCCGCCGCGGCAACGGCGACCTGATGCTGTTGGATATGGAGACGAAGCAGGAAAGCGCTATCCTGCGTCACTGGAACCTGGGGCGTTTTGTGTGGTCGCCCGACAGCCGATGGCTTGCATACGAGATGGAAGACAACGAGTACAACAGCGACATCTACATCCTCTCTGTGGCGGACGGTAAGAGCGTTAACATCAGCCGTCACCCGAACAATGACATCAACCCCTCCTGGTCGGCGGATGGGCGAGCCATCGCCTTTCTCTCCCAACGCGACGGGAAAACCTTCAACATCTGCTACCTGTTCTTACGCAAAGCGGACGACGAGAAGAGCAAAGCCGACTGGCAAGACGAGGAGGATGCCAGGCACGACGCTCCGAAAAAGCCGGAGGAGAAGCCGAAAGAGCCGAAGGAGCGCGAGCCTGTCCAGATCGATTTCGAGGACATCCATGACCGCGTGCGACAGGTGACGCGCTATGTCGGCGGTGTGCGGGAGCTCGCCCTCTCGCCTGACGGCAAAAAGATTGCATTCCACAGCAGCTACCAGGGGCAGAGCGACCTGTACGTGATTGACTGGGATGGAGGCAACGAGCGGCGGTTGACTACCGGCGGCGCATCCCCTAACGACATCCGCTGGAGCAACGATGGGAACCAGATCACCTTCCTGAGCCGGGGACGCATCTCGCGCATCCCAGCCGCTGGAGGCAATGTACAAAGCACAGACCTCACCGCGCAAATGCGTGTAGACCTCGCCGCTGAGAGAGAGTACATCTATGATGCAGTGTGGCGCACCCTGAATCAGGTCTTCTATGACCAAAACTTTCATGGCGCCAACTGGGCCGCAATGCGCGGCAAGTACCGCGCTTACTTGCCGTATGTAAGCGAAGAGCGTGATTTTACCGCTGTGGTTTACATGCTGTTGGGCGAGCTGAACTCCTCGCACGTGGGTTTCACACCTCGCCAAATGACTAACCCCGAATCGACGGACACGGGAATGCTGGGGGTGGTATGGGCGAATACACGTGATGGCGACGGGCTGCTCATTGAGTCAGTCATCCCGAACACCCCAGCCTCGCGTTCTGATGTGAATCTGAAACCTGGCGAGCGCGTGCTGGCAGTCAACGGCAGGCGCATTACTCCCACAACAGAGGTGTGGCAACTGTTCAACGGTACCGTCGGTGAGAAGACCGAGCTGCTCGTACGTTCGCAAGACGGCAAAGAGCGCACGGTCACCCTGCGCCCGATTTCTCCTGCCGACTTCCGCCGCGCCCGTTACGAGGTTTGGGTCAAGCGCAACCAGAAATGGGTGGAAGACCGTTCGGGCGGTGAGCTGGGCTATGTGCATATCCAGGGCATGGGCGAGCTGAATGTGTATGAGTTCATCCGCCAGTTGCATGCGGTCGCGTATGGCAAGAAGGGCTTATTGATTGACGTGCGCTTCAATGGTGGCGGCTGGACCACCGATTACCTGCTGGCAATCCTGATGGCGAGGCGCCATGCTTATACGCTCTCGCGCGGGGGCGAGCCAGGCTATCCTCAAGACCGCTTGCCTCTGTATGTGTGGACGAAGCCAATAGCCGTACTGTGCAATGAGCGCAGCTTCAGTAACGCCGAGATTTTCACGCACGCCATCAAGACGTTGAAGCGCGGTCCGGTCATCGGCGTGCCAACAGCAGGCGGAGTCATCAGCACAGGCAGGCGGGCTCTGATGGATGGCAGCTCGGTCTCCACGCCCGGACGCGGCTGGTTTACCATCGACAAAGGCGTCAACATGGAAGGCAACGGCGCAATACCCGACTACGTGGTGGAAGACCTGCCTGAAGACCTCGCCGCAGGTCGCGACCGCCAGCTGGAGAAAGCGCTGGAAGTGTTAAGCCGAGTTGTTCGGGACGCGCCGCCCGAGTTTCCCCCAAGTGTAAGGTAGGAAAGAATCAACGGCTACTTCTGCCCTCAGGGGACACGACGGTACGTGAGCCTCCACACCGGGTTTGGAGGGATGCGCTCTGTTGCGTCCATTGCCATGTCGCTTACCTTGATTAAACACATCGGTAAGTGCTATACTGAGATAGTCGCGAAATTACCAAACTGGAAAGGAGTATGCCAGATGTCAGTAGAACGCCCTGGAGCGGTAACCTTCAAAGGACAGCCGTTGACGCTTGTTGGAGCGGAGCTCAAACCCGGCGATAAAGCGCCTGATTTCACCATCATAGACCAGTCTCTACAACCTGCTTCCTTGAAGGACTACGCAGGCAAGGTGATTTTGCTCAGCGTGGTACCCTCTTTAGACACGGGCATCTGTTCCGCCCAAACCAAACGGTTCAACGAAGAGGCGGCAAAGCTACCTGAGGACGTGGCTATCCTGACGATAAGCATGGACCTGCCCTTTGCACAGGCTCGCTTTTGTGGTGCGGAAAACATCGACCGAGTGAAAGTGCTATCCGACCACCGCGACGCCTCCTTCGCGCAGGCATACGGCACACTGGTCAAGGAACTGCGGCTGGAGTCGCGTGCGATTTTCGTGATAGACCGTGAGGGGATTATCCGGTATGTAGAATACGTGCCCGAAATCGCCAGCCACCCGAACTACGATGCTGCACTGGAGGCGGTGAAGGGACTGTTGTAAAAAAACAGGGCACCTTCTTTCGGTGCCCTGTTTCACCTGTCCGTATGTAGACTGCGGTAGATGTCGCCACGATGCCCAATATCAAGAACAGTCACTGTGAGGTTGGCATCGTCTATCTCGTAGATTACTCGATAGTCGCCTACACGTATTCGCCAACCATCTCGCCCTGCTAGCTTCAGACAGCCTGTGGGTCTTGGGGTATCTGCAAGTTTGCGAAGAGCATCACGTACGCGCACATAGGCATCCTGGGGCAGTTTCGCCAGCTGTTTCTGCGCGCGGGGAAGGATGTTAACTGAGTAACTCAAGACCTTTCCTTCTCTATGGAGGCTATTGCTTCTTCTAGCGGTACTGGCACTTCGCCGGATGCCTTCGCTTCATCATACGCCTGTAGCGATTCAAGCTCCTCCACCGCCTCTAGCAGCTGCCTATATACCTCGATATCAAGCAACACTGCTATCGGTTGACCGCTTTCGTCCACCACAAAACGCTCGCGTACCGGGATCATCTCTACACACCTCCAGATATCACAGTCTGTCCTCCGAGATAGATGCCCCACCTAACCGAACCTGCCGTCCGGCAAACATAAGCGGACGGAAGACTGGAGCGCTGATCGTTTTTCCGTATAGCGATAGCTTCCTCCGCGCTATCTAATCCCACCCAGCTCGTTCAACTCGTCTGCACATACTCAGTATACATCGACCCGCCAACAGGAATCTATCATCTTCGTAAGGAAGTTTTATATCAATATGGACACACGCTCGCGCAAGTCTCCTCTTGTCGCCGTTTTACCTGTTGCCCTGCCGGTTATCGCGCTCGGCATGGGGTGCTTTTTCGGGTTGAGTGCAGTTGGGCTCTTTGACCTCGACGAAGGGTTGTACGCCACCGCCGCGCGCCAGATGGTGGAATCGGGCGACTGGCTGGTACCTCGCGTGGGGACTGGGGTCTTCTTCGACAAGCCTCCTCTCACCTATTGGCTTCAGGCGTTGTGCATGGGCGCGCTGGGCTTCACGCCGCTGGCGGCGCGATTGCCTTCGGCAGTGGCGGCAGTGCTGACAGCGCTGGTACTCTGGCAGTGGGCGAAGCGACGCGAGCTGGAGCGCGTGGGCTGGCTTGCGCTGATTATCTACCCGCTCTGCCCGCTCACGATGGGTTTGGCGCGTCAGGCGATTATGGACAGCCTGCTGACCCTGTGGTTCACTCTGGCAATTATCGGTTGGATTGAAGGTTATACCAGCAATCGCCGAGGGTACCTTCTGATGGCAGCGGGAGCAGGTTTAGCAACGATGACTAAAGGCTTAATTGGTCTGCTGCTGCCGGCTGCAACGCTGATGCTGTGGATACTGCTCCGACGCGATTGGGCAGAGCTAAAACGTATCCCCTGGCTGCCCGTTCTTGGGGTCTACCTGCTCATCGTATTACCTTGGCACCTGGCAGTGTGGCGGACGGCAGGTGACCTGTTCGTCCAGGAGTACATCATCCGCCACCATGTGAACCGTTTCCTGGGTAAGGAGTTCGGACACACGGCTCCTTTCTGGTTTTACCTGCCCGTTCTGCTGGTGGGTATGTATCCATGGAGCGCGTTCGTCCCGGTCGTCGGCTGGCAGGTGTTAAGCGGCTGGAGGTGTGAAAAGCAAAAGCTCTGTTGTGCGTGGGCGATGTGGGCTTTGTGGGCGGCAGTGGTGTTGCTCTTCTTCTCGGCAAGCAAGTCCAAGCTGCCCGGGTATATTTTACCAGCCGTGCCCGCGCTTGCCTTGCTTGTTGCTCTGCGCCTGCACTCACTCTGGAGAACACATGGCAGTTTGCGCCCGGGCGAGGCGGCGCTCATGGGTTTCACCGGGCTGGCTCTGAGCGCGCTTTTCGCACTGGTGGGCGTACTGGGCTGGCAGTGGCAGGGTCAGTATCACGCGATGCTGATGGGAAAAAGCGTGCCGCCCGAAGTGGTGCAGGCGATATCACATATAATGCCCTTCGCGCTGATGCTGGCAGGGTTATTCCTGCTGAGTGTAATTGTCCTCTTCGCCCGATGGTCTTCCACACCGCGCGTCACAGGCGCGGCGATGCTGTTCGGGCTGCTGTTCATCTTTCTGGTAGGTCACGATGGCTTGCCGCGCTGGAACGCCTACGATATCGAGCCGCTGCACCGGCTGGGACGCTCGCTCGTTCCTGTTCTGGAACAGGGTAAGTCGGTAGCCATTTACGCTTTTGAGCCGAGCCGTCCCAGTCTGCGCTTCATCATGGGGCATCCCCAACAGGTATCCGAGCCCGGCACGCCAGAAGCTTTGAGACGAGTAATGCAAAACACATCGGGCGGTTACATCCTCACTGAGCAGCGTCACTCACTCCCTGTAGACCTGCCCTGCCGCCCTGTGCGTGAGCGTGAAGACGGTCGCTGGGTCATTTACCGATGCGAGCCATCCGAAAGATAGTGGTTGCGCCGACAGCCTTCAAGGGCAGCCTGACGCCGGTAGAAGCCGCCCTGGCAATGGAACGTGGGGTACGTCGTATCCTGCCCGACGCACAAATCATCGCGCTGCCGCTGGCGGATGGCGGCGACGGCATGTTACAATGTCTGGCGCATGCAGGACTGTGCACTCTACATCACCATACCGTCACCGATTCGTTACGACGACCGCACGAAGCCCCCTACGGCATCAGCGCGGACGGCAAGACTGGTTTCATGGAGATGGCGCAAATCTGCGGGCTGGCTCAGCTGTACCCCAAGGAGCGAGACCCGCGCTTTACCACCACCTTCGGCGTCGGCGAGATGATTGCCCATCTGCTGGCGCAAGGTATCGGCAAGCTGGTCATTGGGTTAGGCGGTAGCTCGACCAACGATGGCGGCTCTGGTGCACTAACGGCGCTGGGCTGGCGATTGCTGGATAAGCAGGGAGAACCGATACCGCTGGGCAACGCTGGTTTGCTCCTCCTGCATCGCGTTATCCCTTCTCCACTCTGTTCCGAACACCTGGAAGTCGTGTTGGCTGCGGACGTGCGCAATCCGCTTCTGGGCAAGAATGGGGCAACCACTGTCTTCGCACCCCAAAAGGGCGCTACTCCCTCCATGCTGCCCGAACTGGAACGCGCCATGCGCCGATGGGCAGTGGCGGTGCATCGGGTGACAAGCAGGAAGACCTCACGTATACCGGGGGCAGGCGCGGCGGGAGGACTGGCGTTTGGGCTTCTGGCGCATTTCCCACAGGCACGGCTCGTCTCGGGAGCGGAATTCGTGATGCAAGCGGTAGGCTTCTACGACGCCCTGCGTGATGCCGACCTCGTGCTGACGGGAGAAGGTCAGGTAGACGCCACGACCCTGCACGGCAAGCTGCTGCTGCGGGTGTTACAGGCGGCGAAGCGGCAGGGTGTGCCGGTTGCGGTAATCTGCGGCGACATGCGAGGCGACCCCGCAATGTTACAACCTTACGGAGTGCTCGGTTGGCAAACTTTGGTTTCAGAAACTATCTCGCGCAAGGAAGCCTTCCGTGAGGCAGCCGCTCTCTTGGAGAAAAAAACGGCGAAACTGTTACGGAGTCTATAACGTCTTTTAGTTAGCCACAAGCGCAGGAGTATTGCACTCCTTGCGCGAACAGGCTATAATACGAACAACCTGTTCATTTTACGAGGAGGTGTTTCGCATGAAACGACTGTGGTTCGCGTTGACAGCAGCGGTGGTGCTGACGACATGGGCGGTGCCGGCGTTTGCACAGTGGGGCGAGGAAACATCAGGCAACAACCTCCGTGTGCGCATCGGCGCGTTCTTCCCCAGCAAGTCTATCTCCCGCAATGAAGCCAACACCTGGTTCGCGGCTGGTGTAGACTATGTGCTGAAGCGCGATGTTGCCATCAGCGAGGGCTATGCAGCCGACATGGGTTTGAGCGTGGACTACTACGGCTCCGGGGAGGTGTACAATGTGCCCGTACTGCTCAACTACTGGGGCAAGGTTGGCAGCGGGTTAAGCTACACTGCAGGTGTCGGCGTTGGCTTTTCGAAGCGCCCTGTGAGCGGCGATACTAAGACAGGCTTCGCCTATTCCATCGGCGTCGGCTACGATTTTACCATTGGGCAAGCAGGTGGAACGCAGCTCTTCCTCGATGTGCGCTACAACGGCTTGACCGGTACTGACAGCGAGCACAATGGCTTCGCGGTGTACCTCGGTGCCAGATTCTAAGAAGTAGTTTGTATCATGTGACGGCGGGGGCTTCTGCTCCCGCCGTTGTTTTTTGCCTCTGTCGGATGCTACAATTAGTGTGGATGCGTGCTGAAGTGCGCGCCACAAACAGCCTGCCGATATCAACCGGTAGTGCAGGCTTCAACCTGCAACGCATGAGAAAAAACCGACACGTGAAGGTGTTGTGGTCAAACCTATGTGGCAGATAGAGTATCCTCGTCGCAAGACGCGCCCGGTGCGCGTGGGCGGTATCACCATCGGCGGAGGGCATCCCATCGTCGTACAGTCCATGATTACCGCTGAAACGTGGGATGTGGAGCGCGCCGCCGAGCAGGTAATGCAGCTGTGGGACGCGGGCGCGGAAATCGTGCGCATCACCGCCCCGAACCTGCGCGAGGCGCAGTGCATCGGCGAAATCCGCAATGTCCTGGTGCGAAAAGGATACAGGGTGCCGCTGGTGGCAGACGTACACCATCAGGGCACGGATATCGCCATAGCGGTCGCGCCTTACGTGGATAAAATCCGCATCAACCCCGGACTGTTCGTCTACCGCAAGCCGCGCGGTCGCGCCGACGACTACACGCCCGAGGAGCACGAGCAGGAGCGGCAGGCTATCGAGGAGGCGATTGTTCCAGTCATTGAGGCGTGCAAAAAGCACGGTATCGCCATGCGGATTGGCGTGAACCACGGTAGCCTCGCCGAACGGATGCTGGTCACCTACGGCGATACACCCGAGGGCATGGTGCAGTCCGCGATGGAGTACATCGAAATCTGCGAGAAGTACGACTTCCGCGACATCGTGATTTCCATGAAGGCGAGCCGAGTGCCCATCATGCTGGCGGCGAACCGCCTGCTGGCGAAGCGTCTGGACGAGACGGGGCGCGACTACCCTATCCACCTGGGCGTCACGGAAGCGGGCGACGGTACTTATGCACGCATCAAAAGCACCGCCGGTATCGCTACCCTGCTGGCAGAGGGTATTGGCGACACCATCCGCGTTTCGCTCTCCGAGGACCCGGTGAACGAGATACCCGTTTGCTACGACATCTTGCAGGCGATGGGTTTGCGCAAGACGCAGGTGGAATATATCGCCTGTCCTTCCTGTGGTCGTACCAAGTTTGACCTTCCTACTGTCTTAAATGAGGTTCGTAATGCCACCAAACATCTGAAAGGTCTGGATATTGCCGTCATGGGGTGTATCGTCAACGGACCTGGCGAGATGGCAGACGCTGACTACGGCTACGTGGGCAGGGCGGCAGGCAAAATCGCCCTGTATCGTGGGCGCGAACTGGTAAAAGACAATATCCCACAAGAGCGCGGCGTGGAGGAGCTCATCAACCTGCTGAGGCAGGACGACAAGTGGGTAGACCCCTAATCCACCAGTATCCGTTGCACCCGCGCTGAGAGCAACGTGGTTACCTCGTGCGGGGTAGTATCCAGCCAGCGGGCGATTTCGTTCACCGTAATCTCTTCCTCTCCTTGCCTGCCGATAAGGGTGACCACATCGCCAATCTCTGCCCCCGTGTCGGTCGCATCGACCATCATCTGGTCCATACACACCCGCCCAATGACTGGTACGCGCTTGCCCTTCAACAAGACCTGCGCCCGGTTGCCCAACACACGCAGATAGCCGTCACCATATCCCACAGGCAGTGTCGCTACCAGCGTTGCTCTCTGGGCGACGAAAGTGCCCCCATATCCTACCGCTGTGCCCGCAGCGATGCGTCGAATTGCGGTCACCCTGGTATGTAACGAGAGAGCCGGTTGTAGTCCCAACACCGAGAACTCATGCCCTGAAGGGGCAATGCCGTACACGAGTAACCCGCAACGCACCATCTCCGCAGCTGCCTCAGTCGCCGACAACACCCCTGCACTGGCAGCAGCGTGGCGCAAAAGCGGTTTGCGCAGATGACGCGCTACGCTATCGGCGGTGCGAGCGAATACCCCCCACTGGGAGCGGGTTAGTTCGAGGTTGGAATCAGCGCTGGGGAAATGAGTGGCAATGCCGGTTAGCCGCACGTGGGGGATGCTGTCTATCGCCTCCGCGACTTCCAGCGCGCGGTCAGGAGGCACGCCAAAGCGGCTCATGCCTACATCTACTTTCAAATGCACCTCCGCACTTTGCCCACGCTTGCCCGCCTCTATCGAGAGACAGCGCACAAAATCCACATCCTGCACCAGACAGACGACCTGCGCTGCCAAAACCGCCCTTACTTCATCTGGCAGCACGGGGCTGAGCAGGTAAACCGGTGTGGATACGCCATTATCGCGCAGTTCCTGCGCTTCCACGGTGGTCGCCACTCCGAAGGCGTCGATCCCCATCTGCTGTAATACGGGGGCGAGGAGCGAGGCGCCATGTCCATAGGCGTTCGCTTTGACCACTGCCATAATTCGCGTGCCCGCAGGAAGTCGTTCGCGGAGCCAGCGCACGTTGTGCGCCAGCGCAGAGCGACGGATGATAGCGGTAGTTCGCGGCGAAAGAGGTAGCTGCTCAGCCCTCATTTTTGCCCCGTACACAGCAGTATTTTGCTCTTCACCAGTTGCATTACTGCCTGCATAGCTGGTGGAAAAATCTGCCGGATGTCGATGCTGTCTGTGCTGAGAAGAGCATCGCGCAGGTAGGTCATGAACGTATCTTTGATTTCAGTGGCGAAGTTCACTTTCACGATGCCGTTCTGTACCGCCTCGCGCCATTGGTCGTCTGGTATCCCCGATGCGCCGTGCAACACCAGATACGCCTCCACGCGCTGTCGAATGGTCTTTAACCGCTCGATGTCCAGCTGAGGCTGGCGCTTATAGAAGCCGTGTGCGTTGCCGATGGCAACCGCCAGCAAGTCTATACCCGTTTCCCGCACAAAGTGTTCCGCCTGTTCGGGCGAGGTCATCTCGTACTCCTGTACTTCGCGTTCGCCCAGTTTGGGGATGTAGCCCAGCTCCGCTTCCACCAGTACTCCCTGCGGATGCGCCAGTGCAACCACTTCGCGTGCAAGACGCACGTTTGTATCAAAATCCCTATCACTGGCGTCTATCATCACGGAGTCGTAGCCCGCCTCGATACACTGGCGCACCAGAAGCACATCGCGTGCGTGGTCGAGGTGTAACCACGCTGATACACCCACCTCGCTGGTAGCAGCGCGAGCCATCGCCACAGCAGCTTTGACGCCCAAATAGTCTATCGTCGCAGGCGATGTTTGTAGAATGACTGCAGAGCCAACTTCCCGTGCAGCGCGCAACACCGCCAGCAGGGTTTCGGCGTTATAAAAGTTAGTTGCCAGGATGGCAGAGCCTCGCTGGCGATGTAACTCCAGAGCTTCCCTGAGATGCATCTCCGCTCTGTCACTCCTGCACCGAGTTCATGAACGTTTGTACCTCTGCGAGGGTTGGTAAACCTTCCATTGGTCCCTGCCTGGTAACCGCCAGTGCTCCGATTGCGCTGGCGAATCGTGCTGCTTCGGTAACCGACATCCCACGCAGCAGCGCTACCACGAAACCGCCTGCAAAGGCGTCGCCAGCGCCTGTCGGGTCTATCTCGGTTACGCGATAGGCAGGTATCTCTACCCTGCCCTGTTCGGTAAAGACAACACATCCCCGTGCGCCACGTTTCAATACCACAATAGGCACGCCTCTTGCTACCAGAGCACGGCACGCGGTATCCTCATCGGCGTCGCCAGTGAGCATAGCGGCTTCTGCGCCGCTGGGCAACAAGATATCACATGATTGCAGAACAGGCTCGCACAGCGTCCGAACCACGTTTACGCCAAGCAGTTCCGGGCGGATATTGGGGTCGAAGCTCACCATAGCTCCGTATTGCTTGCAAAGATCGATCGCCCGATAACACGCCTCGCGTGAGCTCTCGCTGACGCTCAATGCCGAACCGGTGACGTGCAACGCTCGCACGCCTCGCAAATAATCTTCGTGTACGTCCTCCGGACTGAGCAGCGCGGCAGCAGACTCGGGCAGGTGGAACAGGAATTGCCGTGAGCCGTCCGACCGATAGGAGACAAAGGCAATGCCAGTGGTACGATGCGAAACCACACGTACGTGGCACATGTCCACACCGTCCGCTTCCAGCCTGCGTGTTACACACCTGCCGAACGGGTCGTCTCCGACCACGCCGATGAAACCGCACGACATCCCCAGCCTTGCTACCGCATCGACAAAAATAGCCGGCGCGCCGCTGGGAAACGGTCCAACAAACTGCCCCGGCTCGTCCAGCGGCTGGTCTACAGCAGGACGCATCATCTCTACGAGCAGTTCACCGAGAGAGAGTACCTGTGGCATAGAAGGTTTCCCCACAAGCAGGATTCCCCACCTGCTTCCAGTATCCTTCTATCGATACCGATTGCTCAGTCAGGAGAACGATACTGCCGGAGGTTACATCATGCAGAACGCACTGAAGAAGGCTCTGGTGCTTTCTATGCTGCCGGATAATCTCGACTACGTCGAACGATTCCGGCTGGCGAAGGAGGTAGGTTTCGACGGCATTGAAGCACCACCAATCAACGACCCAGAGGAGATAAAGAAGATGCGAGCGGCAGCAGAGGTCAGCGGAGTGCCCGTTCATTCGATTATCTATGGGGGCTGGCACGCGCCGCTCTCCAGCGCGGACCCGCGCGTGATAGAGCGAGGTATCGCTGACGTGCAGGCTGCCCTGCAATGTGCAAAGGATCTGGGTGCGGATACGGTACTGCTCGTTCCTGCTATCGTTAATGAAAGCACGCGCTACATAGACGCTTACACCCGCTCCCAGCAGAACATCCGCAAGGTTATCCCTCTGGCAGAGAAGCTCAAAGTGGTTATCGCCGTAGAAAACGTGTGGAACAACTTCCTGCTGAGCCCGCTGGAGTTCGCCCGCTACATCGACGAGTTCCGCAGCCCCTACGTGAAAGCGTACTTCGACGTGGGCAATGTGCTGGCGTTCGGGTGGTCGGAGGACTGGATACGCACGCTGGGTAAACGCATCCATCGTGTCCACCTGAAGGACTTCAAACGCTCCACGCGCCAGTTTGTGAACCTTCTGGAGGGCGACGTGAATTGGCGGGAGGTGCGTAAGGCGCTGGATGAGGTGGGTTACAGAGGCTTCATGACCGCTGAGCTGGGTGGGGGCAACGCGAGTTACCTGCGCGACGTAGCACAGCGTATCGAGCGTATCATCGCGGGGGTATAACCACGGGGGCGAGGTGGTGTACCCTCGCCCCTGCGAATAAAAGGGAGCCACGCAAGGCTTTAATTACGCTTGCGTAAGAACGTCGGGATGTCGTAATCGGTATCGTTCGCCGGCGTTTGTTGGGGCTGGCGTTCGGGCGGTACCGGAGCGCGATCAGCTGTTCTTGGAGGCGCTCCAACCGGGCGTTCCCCGAGCGGTTCCGGGCGCCGCAGGGGTTCTGGACGCTGCGCCGGACGCTCCGCCAGAGGTCCCTGAGAAGAAGCCGGCAAGCCAGCTGCGAGCACCGTGATCTTCACTTCGCCTTCCATCTTCGGGTCCACCACGTGCCCGTAAATAATGTGTGCTGTCTCCAGGTCGCACAGACTCTGGATAACCGCCGCTGCTTCGCTCAGCTCCTGCAAAGTCATGTCGGGACCGCTGGTGACGTTAATCAGCACGCGCTGTGCCCCATCGATGGAGGTCTCCAGTAACGGGCTGCTGGTGGCGCTCTCCGCAGCCTCACGCGCCCGGTGTTCGCCGTTGCCATGCCCAATGCCCATCAGGGCAGGTCCCGCGTTGGACATAATAGTCTTCACGTCCGCGAAGTCCACATTGATTAAACCCGGAATGGTAATAATGTCGGAGATGCCTTGCACGCCCTGCCGCAAAATATCGTCGGCGGCGCGAAAGGCTTCCACTAAAGTAGTGCGTTTTTCCACCACGCTTAATAATCGCTCGTTGGGAATGACAATCAATGTGTCCACGTGCTCACGCAGGTTGGCGACGCCCTCTTCTGCAATCTGCATCCGGCGCGGTCCTTCAAAATTGAAAGGTTTCGTGACTACCGCAACGGTCAGCGCGCCCATCTCCTTCGCCAGCTGTGCGACCACAGGCGCCGCGCCGGTACCGGTGCCGCCGCCCATGCCTGCGGTAATAAACACCATATCAGCGCCTTCCAGCGCCTTCATAATCTCGTTCTTGCTCTCCTCGGCGGCGCTGCGACCAATCTGCGGATTGCCCCCCGCTCCCAGCCCGCGCGTCAAGTTTTCGCCAAGCTGCACTTTTCTCTCCGCTGCCGAAATCTCCAGCACCTGTACATCGGTGTTCATGGCGCAGAAGTCTACCCCAACGAGCCCCGCTTCGATCATGCGGTTCACCGCATTTGTGCCACCCCCACCGATGCCGATGACCTTAATCTGAGCGTACTGTCGTCCACCAGCCATTGGTTTAGCCCCCTATGGTGAATTTAGATTATCGTGCGAATCGCGATACCCAGCGACGGACCCATACCGTCACCCGACGCCAGAAAGGGTGGTGACGGCTATCACCAGAGATTTCGAAGTGTCTGAGCGCGTACAGTAGCAACCCGACCCCGGTGGCAAATACCGGGCTGTCCACTCTGTCCGCCAACCCGCCCACATTCATGGGCTTACCGACCCGAACAGGCATGTCGGTAACCTCTCGCGCCAGATCAACCACGCCACGCATCAGGCTTCCGCCTCCGCTGATCACCAGCCCCCCGGGTAACAATCCCGCCGCGCCCGAGCTTTTAATCTCTTCGTAAACCAGCTCAAACAGCTCCCGCATCCGAGGTTCCACAATCTCTGCCAGTACCCGTGCAGGAACCTTCCGTTCTTCGTTGCTGCCCATCGGGCGATGAGGTACTACTTCGTTGTCGCCTACCATCTCGCGCAGCGCACAGGCATATTGCAGCTTGATACGCTCGCTCTCTTCAGGTGGTGTGCGCAAGCCCATCGAGATATCGTTGGTAACGTGGTTGCCTCCAACAGGGATGACACCTGTATAGTATATCTCACCGTCCGTAAAAACCGCCACATCGGTAGTGCCGCCGCCGATGTCTGCCAGAGCCACTCCAAGCTCACGCTCAGCTTCGGTAAGCACCGCCTCTGCTGTAGCAATCGGTTCCACCACCAGAGCACTTACCTGCAAGCCCGCTTTGAGCACGCATTTCGTGACGTTCTGCAAGAAGGCGCTGCTGCCATGGATGATGTGCGTTTCCACCTCGAGGCGCGAGCCGCTCATGCCCTCGGGATGCCGGATGCCGTTCTGCCCATCTACTACGTAGCCTCTGGGGATGGCGTGGATGATTTCGCGATCGGGCGTCAGTACGACTGTACGCGAGCTTTCCATTACCCGCTCTACATCCTCACGCGAGATTTCGCGTGAAGGAGAGGTAACAGCGATCATTCCTTTAGAGTTCATGGAGCGGATATGCTCACCCGTCACCCCAACGAGCACCGACTCGATACGCCGTCCCGCCATGTGTTCCGCCTGGTCCACCGCGTGTTCGATTGACGCTGTCGCTTGCTCGATGTCTACTACGGTACCCTTACGGAGCCCCTTGGAAGGCGCGACCCCAACCCCAATAATCTCCAGGCGCATGCCATCGGCGACCTCCGCAATAAGAGCCGCAATCTTGGTTGTGCCGATATCCAGTCCGGCAATCATGATATGAACTCCCGTGTCAGGTTCTTTCTGTATCCCGCTGTCGAGAGATATTCCACTGGGTGAGATAATATCGGCGGATCAGCGACAGATTCAGGAACATCCGCCCACCCAGCGTAACAACTGCTGCCAGAAAAAGGTCTACCCCAATCTGGTCGCCCAGGTACGCAAGCAGCGCTGCCAGCAAAGTGTTGAAGATGAAGCCCGATACGAATACATCTACGTGAAACTTGCCTTCAATCCCTGCACGAATTCCCCCCAAAATCGAATCGAGACCAGACAAGGTCGCCAGGCTCAGGTAGGGCGCGTAATCGCTCGGCAGCTCCAATGGCACAAAGTAGAAGACGAAAAAGCCTATCAACAGCGCAATAACAGGCAACCAGTTCATTGGGACCTGCTCCCCTCTTCCTCCTGCGCCGAGCTGCCGGGCGTCGCAACGACCGGTTTTGCATAACGGAAGACCAGGCTGCCCGTGTAAGCCGGTATCTGAATCTTGTTCTTCTTGACTATCTTCACCATGTTCGGGTCTAACGCTTGTATATCGGTCAATACGCCTTGGGGCAGGTTCAACGCGCTGGCAAGCGTGTCCGGATCGCCGATAGCTTGAATCACATAGGGCGAAGAAAGCGCAATGCTATTCACCTGCACCGTCGGTCCCACACATCGGATGGCAGTATTGGCGATAATACGTTGTCCGTTGATCGCCACCGCCTCAGCCCCCGCTGCGTGCAATTCGTTGACCACCCTCTGTAAATCCGAATCGTGGATGATGTAATTTTCGATATCGATGGGTGAGTTTGCCGGTGGACGCTTCTTGCTATCCTGCAAAATCACCTCCACGCCCGGTCCCTCCACTGGCGTCAGCCCCGCCAGAAACTTTGCCTCCTGCAACGAGTCGTTCAGTAGTTTCGCTTTCTCCGACGCGCTCGCCATCTCGTTCTCGTACTGGGTCGTGCGTTCGCGAAGCTTGCTTATTTCCTCGTTCGCCATCTTGAGTTGTTCCTGCTGGTCGCGGTACGCCGCTGCCAGTCCCGAAAAGCGGTTAGACGGCAACGAAGCGGAACGAATCGTTTGCTGGGTCTTCAGCGAAACCGCAAGCAACGCCCCCAGTACGAGCGCCATCACCGTTACCGGCGTTACCCAGGGATTGTTCCGAATGCTGGAGAGAAACACGTTCAGGTTCATCTACATCGCTCCCTTCTTCTCCCGCGGCTTCCAGACCGGTTTATCCACACAACTGACATCCAGATACTCAGCCTGCCGCACGATTTGAGGCTGAGCCCACAGTTCGGCGGTTCGTACCATCTTTTGCGGCAGGTCTACGCTGCTACCTATCTTCACCGGCGGCAACCCCTCTTTCATATTTAAACATAGATTCCCTTCGCGGTCAACCACTATTTGAGCCACGGGCAACCGGTATTCTGGAACATATCGGTGCAGAATCTCTATAGCGGTTTGCACAGGTTTGTTCTGCACAGCGCGCCCGACTGTAACGGGCAACTGCGCTTCACTGCGAATAATCGACAAGCCCCTTGCTTGTGTCGTCTGCCAGAAAGCAACCCCCTGTTCGTCTACCCAGTAGCCGCCGTCTTTGGTTAACAACAGCGCAACTGGCTGACGCTCGAACACGCGCACGTACACTTTGCCCGGCATCCCTCGCGAAACCACCGCCTCGGCGACAGTGGGTAGAAGCTGTACCCTGTGCGCAATGCGAGACATTGGCAAAAACACCCAGCTACTATTGTTACTGATGCCGATTTCACGTATAACCTGTTCCGGGCGCGTCAGCACCGTGCCTTCCACTATTACCTGTTTCACGCTCAGCGCGGGGCTGGTGTACAGGGCTACACCGAGCTCGCCCACCAAAACCAGCAAGAGCACGGTTTTCATCGTGCGCCATACATTACGCCCTGTGCGCTGTTCTGTCTGACGACGCCCTGCAACACCGCGTGCGTTCATACAACCTCCTCTCCCTTTGCGAGGCGCACGATGTTAGTCACCAACTGCTCGAAACTCCAACCGTAAGCTTCTGCAGAACGAGGCAGCAGACTGGTTGGGGTCATGCCCGGGATGGTGTTGACCTCCAGCACGACAGGGCGCTGGTGTTCCCAGATAAAATCGGTGCGCGACATGCCCCGACAACCCAGCGCGTGATGCGCCTGTAGCGCGTAGTGTGCGCACAGTCGGTGTACCTCCTCAGGTACCCGTGCCGGGATAATCTCTTCAGTGGCGCCAGGGGTGTATTTTGCGTTGTAGTCGTAGAACCCCCCTGCCGGTACAATCTCAATCATCGGTAGTGCCACAGCCCGCCGGTTGCCCACTACGGGAACCGTAAGCTCCACCCCGGAAAGAAGCGGCTCCACCAGCACACACTCGTCGTAGCGGAAGGCGTCCTCCAGCGCCGTCGCCAGGTGCTCCTCCCGGTATACCCTGTGCACGCCGATGGTGGAACCCTGCGTGTTTGGCTTAATGATCACGGGATAGCCCAGAGCGCGCCCCACCTCCTGTGCAGCAGCTTTATGACTCTCGCAGCGGTGCAACACGACATCAGGCGCTACTGGAACTCCAGATGCTTCCAGCACTCGCTTGGTCATCACCTTGTCCAGCGCAAGCGCGCTTGCTAATACTCCAGAACCAGTATAGGGTATATGCAGTAAGTCCAGCACCGCCTGCACGCGCCCATCTTCACCCGGCGCACCGTGCAGGATGATAAATACTACGTCTGGTTGGTGCTCCTGTAACCGCTGTACAAAATCGGCTAGCCCCACCGCCCTTGAGGCGGTTGCTGCCAGACCTTGCTGCTTCGCCAGCGAAGGGTCGAACACCACATCCATTTCGATCACGTCGTACCCCGCGTCGCGCAACCCATCTGCTACGCGCTTACCCGATGAGAGCGACACCTCCCGCTCGGTCGAATCCCCCCCCATCAACACCATCACTTTCTCACGCACTGCCTGCACCTCCCAGCAACTGCAACAACAAGCGGGCAGTGCGATCCAGCTCACCCGCTCCCAGCGTCAGCACCGTATCCCCTTCTCGTATCATCTGCAGAAGCACTTCCGCTGCCCGCTCTGGAGTATCCGCCAGGGCGACCGGCAGTGTGGTGCGCCGCGAACGTATCTCCTCCGCGAGGCCAGTGGAACTGATACCCGGTATGGGTTCCTCTCGTGCGGGATAGATATTTACCAGTACTAATGCGTCGCAGCCATCCGCCAGTACTTGCGCGAATTGATGCCAGAAATCCCGGGTGCGACTGTACAGGTGTGGCTGAAATGCCACTACCAGCCTCTTTTTGACGCGGGGGCGCAGGGTGCGCAAGGTGGCTTCAATCTCCGTTGGGTGGTGTCCATAGTCATCATACACAGCGACGCCTCTCGCCTGCCCGACGAACTCCAGCCGACGCTGAACGCCATCGAAACCTTCTAAGCCTTCGCGCACTGCACTGTAAGAGACGCCCAGTTCCAAACTTACTGCTGCAGCTGCGGCGGCGTTGAGCATGTTGTGCGCCCCAGGCACCTGAAGGCGTATCTCACCTGCCTTTCGCGCCCGCACCTCCAGTAGAAATACCCCCTCGCTACCGCTTTGCACTACTCTGTAGTCGGCTTCGTTTGACGTTCCGAACTTGACCACTTTCGCCCTTGCGTGCTCGCACAGCCCGATGCTACGCTGGTCGTCCGCCCATGTCACCACAACTCCCTGCGGGTTTACCTGCGACACAAACTGCTGGAAACTCTGCAACATCCTTTCCTCAGTGTGATAATAGTCGAGGTGCTCCGCTTCTATGTTAGTAATCACCGCCGCGTAGGGATAGAGGTCCAAAAACGAATCGTATGCCTCACATGCTTCCACCACCACATATTCTCCCTGCCCTAATCGCACGTTGCCTCCGTATCGACGCACTTCCCCACCGATCAGCACCTGTGGATCTAAACCGGCTGCTTCGAGTATCGAAGCGACCATCGCTGTCGTCGTGGTCTTGCCATGCGTGCCCGTTACTGCGATGCTCTTGTGTCCTTCTAACAGCATCCCAAGCGCCTGCGACCGACGCAGCACCTGAACGTCGTTTCGTCGTGCCTCAATCAGTTCAGGGTTATCCTCATGTATCGCCGCTGTGTACACAAACAGGTCGCATTCACGTACATGAGCCGGGTCGTGTCCAAGCCACACAGGTATGCCGCTTTCCTGCAGTTTCTGCACGACAGAGCTTGGCTTAAGGTCACAGCCGGTGACCTGCCATCCGCGACGGTGCAATACCTGGGCGATTGCGCTCATGCCAATCCCACCGATACCCGCAAAATGCACACGTTTCCCACTCATGGCTGTGCGGCGACCTCCAGCACCTGTTGCACTACCCGTTCGGCGGCGTCTTCTCTGCTCCACCGGCGGTTCGTCTCGCCCATCTGTTGTAGCCTGCGTTCATCGCTGAGCAACTCCAGCAGGCTTGTCAGTAGTTTCTCGGCGTCCAACTCGCTTTCGCGAAACACTACCGCCCCGCCATGCCTGGCTAGTTCCTGCGCGTTGTGCCACTGGTGGTCTGCGTAAGCATAAGGATAGGGCACAAACACTGCAGGCTTGCCAAACAGCGCGATCTCGTTGAGCGTAGATGCCCCTGCCCGCGACAGCACCAGGTCTGCCGCCGAGAGCGCCTGCCCAAGCGTTTGAACGTCCATGAAACCGAACCAGCGGTAGTCCGCGCTTTGCGGGAACCGCTCGAAATCCGCCAGGTTGCGTTCACCCACCTGGTGTATTACCTGCACGCCTGCCTGTTTCAATCCAGGCGACATCTCCAGTGTCCAGCCGTTCAGGGCGCGCGCTCCCTGACTGCCCCCGATAACGAAAAGCACCCGTCCACCGGGGTTCATCCCCAGCAATTGACAGGCTTGAGTGCGTTCCATCCGCGATTGGAGTAAATCTCTGCGCACCGGCAAGCCGGTATGCACACACCGGCTGCTTCCAAAATAGCGCGTCGTACTTTCGAAAGTGACGCACACTCGCCTCGCCCAGCGAGCCATCCAGCGGTTGGCGCGTCCCGGAATGGCGTTCTGCTCATGTATCACGATTTTCCCCCGGCGCAGCGCTTGCGCCAGTACCACTCCAGCCGCGACATAGCCGCCCGTTGCCACCACCACATCCGGAGCGTATTCGCGTAGAATACGGCGTGCAGTGTATACTGTGCGCAGCAATGCGCCTATCGCCGCCGGAGTCAGTGAACGCCGCAGAGGCAACGCCTCGATAGCGAAAAACGTCCACCCTAAGGGGGGGATAACCCGTCCCTCTATGCCTGCTTCACGCCCGGCAAAGGCGATGTCGGTGACGCCGGATTCACGCAATGCCTCGGCGATACTCACGGCGGGAAACAGGTGTCCCCCGGTTCCGCCGCCCACCAGCAACACGCGCATGAGGTGCCTCTTTCACACGCTCAATCATCGGAGTACAGGCAACTTTTTGCACCAAACCTATACCAAAAAGCAAACTCACCAGCGATGACCCGCCGTAGCTGATGAAGGGCAACGGTACGCCTGTCGTTGGTATGGAGCCCGTAACTACGTAAAGGTTCAACAGGCTTTGCAAGGCAATCATGGTGCCTATGCCGCTGACCAGCAATAGAGGGAACATTGCCTCAGTTTTGTAAGCAATCAAAAGTGTGCGCCACGCAACCAGCGCGAGCAATACGATCACAGCGGTGCTACCGATTACGCCCGTCTCTTCGGAAATGGTTGTAAACACGAAGTCAGTCTCCGCCGCTGGAAGAAACTCCTTTGCTCGCCCCGTCCCCAGCCCCGTTCCCCAAATACCTCCGGTGCCAATCCCCATAAGCGAGTGGGCAAGCTGGTAGCCGGAGGAGTTTATGTATGCGAAAGGCTGGGTGAAAGCCACCACACGCTGCCAGCGATAGTGTTCGTAATAGGTAAAAATGCCCCCTCCTATCGCCACCAGCAGTGCCAGGGCTACGAGCCAGCGCAACGGCAAGCCTGCAGTGAAGAACATCACCATGCCAATACTGACGAACATGAACGCAGTGCCCAGGTCACGCTGGCAACCTAATACGATTCCAGCTGCCGTGAAGATACAGAAGAACGCCCAAAGCCAACTGTGAGGACGTTGCCAGATTGGCTTACATGCAGATACCAGATTCGAATGGCACAGCAGCCTCGCCAGCAGCGCAATCAACACAACCTTGCCCAGCTCCGCAGGCTGTATGGTGATCTCTACAGTGCCTACCTGTGCTATCTTAAGCCAGCGGTACGCCCCATTTCGCTGCACGCCATAAGGGGTAAATCGCGTCGCCAGCATAAGCAACAGGGTAGGAAGAGCCACCCACACGACGTAGCGAGACAGCGAGACCAGAGGAACACGCTTTCCCAACCAGTAAGCCAACCAGCCAATGATTGCCCATATAACCTGCCGGCGAATCTGCTCGAAGCCCGATTTCGGGAAACTGGCGTCGTATACCGCGATAAGCCCTACAACCACCAGAGCCAGAACCGACCACTTAAGCAGTCTGTCCTCTCTAGCTTGTTGCATCTCGTTCATTACGCTCCTCCAGCCGACGCACGATGCGACGGAACGCCTCGCCGCGTTCCTGAAAACTCGTAAACATATCGAAACTGGCGCATCCTGGCGACAACATCACCCAATCGCCAGCGTACGCAAGGTTACGAGCGCGCAACACTGCCTCTTGCAGACTATCACACCGCACGATGTGCTCCCAGCCTGCTTCGCGCAACTGGCTCTCTATACGCTGCGCATCTTCTCCAATGAGTACCACTCCGCGCGCTTTCTGTTGCAGGAGAGGTACCAGATTCTGAAATGGGCTCGAGCTTTTATCTACACCGCCCATAATCAACACCACCGGTGCGGGCGTCGCCTTCAAGCTCTCCGCCACCGCCTGCAGGTTGGTACACATGGAGTTGTTCACGTATTGCACACCATCCACTTCCGCCACCCACTCCATGCGGTGGGGCAACGGTCGAAAAGTGCTTATAGCCTCTTCCAATCGCTCGCTGGCAATGTTCCATGCGAGACAAGCCGCAACCGCGGCTGCCAGATTGCGCCGATTATGCTCACCCCGCAGCTGATACCCTTCTATAGAGGCAAGATGGCGTACTCCTTCCTCGTTTTTGAAGTGTACCCCGTTTGTATCACACCAGACCATGCGCTGGGCATTTATGTTTATGTCTTTATGCGAAAAATAGATATATTTTGCTCGAGTTTGCATAAAACTCAAAATCAAAGCATCGTCGCCGGGTACAACAGCGAAGTCCGCCTCCGTTTGACGAAGGAAAAGCCTTGCTTTGGTTCGCCCATACTCTTCCAGCGAGGAATGCCGATTCAGGTGGTCTGGCGAGAGCGTCGTCCATACTCCTACGTGTGGGCGAAACTCGTGCACCCACTCCAGTTGAAAACTGCTTACCTCAGCCACCAGGATCTCTTCAGGTTGCGACAGGAAGGCAGCGTCAGTCAGGGTACGCTCCATTCCTTCTGCTGCGATGTTGCCGCACAGCACGGCGCGATAGCCAGCGGTGCTGAGAATGTGCGCGATCAGCGCGGCGGTAGTGCTCTTCCCGTTAGTTCCGGTGACGCCGATGACAGGAGCCCGACTGAGATGGTACGCCAGCTCCACCTCCGACCAGACAGGAATGCCCTCCTGAATCGCCTCTTGCAAAATTGGGCTATCAGCAGGAACCCCCGGACTGGTTACCACGAGCTCATAATTTTTCGTGGGTAACCCCGCCTCCCAACCGACCAGCGTATTGACCCCCAGACTCGCCAATTGCTCTGCCAGCGGAGGAGAGCCGGAGTCGCAAGCGGTGACTCGCGCCCCAAGCGCATGAAGCACCCGAGCCGCGTCGTAACCGCTCCGTCCGATACCCACTACCAGTATATGCTTGTCCTGCCACTGTGCCCCGTTCATGTGTTTGCCCACGCGATAAGGTAACCTGCCGCCGCACTGAGGATACCTGCTATCCAGAACATCGTCACGACGCGCGTCTCGTGCATACCCAGCAATTCGAAGTGATGGTGTAACGGCGACATGCGGAATATCCGCTTGCCTGTTGTCTGGAATGAAATCACCTGCAGTATGACCGATAGCATTTCTATCCAGAAAACCAGCAACACCACCAGCGCAACCAATTCCACTTTGGCGTAGAGGGCGATGAGCGCAAGAGCCGCCCCCAGCCCCAGCGAACCGGTATCGCCCATAAACACCCGCGCTGGATAACGATTGAAGTGGAGAAAACCTGCGCACGCCCCACCCAGCGCGCCCGCTCCCTGCAATACCCATGAAGCCTCTCGTAAACTACTGATGCTACCAAGCGCAGAAGCGGCGATCAGCGACAGTCCGGCAGCCAGCCCATCCAGCCCATCGGCGAGGTTGACCGCGTTGGACAGCGCGACGATAAACAGCACCGCCAGCGGATAGTACCAGATACCAGCATCCAGACGCCATTCGCCTACCTGAAAGACGGTTGTGACGCCCGGCTCGGCGTTTAGAGCGAGGTATACCACAAACACCGTCGCCACAGCGCACTGCATGAGCAATTTCTGGCGCGCCTTTAACCCCAGATTCTTACCCCGCCGGATGATCAGGTAGTCATCCAGCAAGCCGATACCCGCAAACGCCAGCACGGTGGTGCAAAAGACCGCCGGGTCCCATGCTCTGGTAAGCGTTTGTTGCGATAGAGCCGCCTGCGCCCCCAGCGTCAGCAGCACGCCTATAACCAAACCCGTTACGATTAGCACTCCTCCCATCGTGGGTGTGCCTGCTTTGCTACGGTGACGTTCTGGCGCATCTTCCCGGATGGCTTGTCCCGCTTTAACGGCAACCAGCGCGCGCAGGGTGGGTTCTCCCATCGCCAGCACCGTAATCAGCGCTATGACAAACGCCACCCAGAACCAGAGCATACTCAACAGTCCTCTGAGATCGCCTTAACCACTGCCTCCATCTGCAGCGCACGCGACCCCTTGACCAGCACCACATCGCCCGGCTGCAAGTAGCGTGGGACGTTCTCGGCTGCGGCGCGGCTATCCGCAAAGGTCAGGCATACCGGAATGTGTCCTGCGCTCTTCGCGCCCTGCACCACCTCTTGTGCCATCTCCCCTACCGCTACCAGCACCTGCGCGCCGATTCGCGCTGCCTCTTGCCCGACTTCGCGATGCAGTTGCGGCGCCTCATCACCCAACTCGAGCATGTCACCCAGCACCACCACACGCCGACACCCATTCGCCATACGCTCCAGAGTATGCAATGCGGCGCTTACTGAGGCGGGGTTGGCGTTATAGGTGTCGTCCAGCACGGTGATATGTTTGTGGGTGTGGTGAATCTGCATGCGCTTGTCTACCGCCGGCATTTGCTGTAAGCCCTGTGCAGCCTCTGCAAGCGGCACATCCAGGGCAGCCGCTACTGCCAGAGCTGCCAGCGCGTTGCTCAGATGGTGTAAACCGGGTATCGGAACTTGCAGCGGCGCCGATTGTTGCCCATAGCGCACCAGGCAATGCGCCTTGCCATCCTTATCCAGACGCACCTTCACTGCACGCACCATCGCCGCGCGTTGCCATCCAAAGGAGATAACCCGACAGGGCGCCTGCCGGCGGCAGAAATCGAAATACTCGTCGTCCGCGTTAAGCACGGCAATTCCGTTCTCGGGTAGACGATGCAGTAGTTCAGATTTTGCCAGGGCAATGTTCTCGCGCGAGCCGAGCAATCCCAGATGCGCCCAACCGATGTTGGTAATCACGCCAATGGTGGGGCGAGCGATGGTTGCCAGCCAGTCGATTTGCCCCCTACCGCGCATCGCCATCTCCAGCACAGCGACCGTGTGGCGCTTTTCCAGCCGTGCGATGGTTAGAGGCAAACCGATTTCGGTGTTCAGGTTGTGTAGCGATTTGAGCACCGCGTGTTGTGTGCTGAGGGCGGCGGCGGTCATCTCTTTTGTAGTGGTTTTGCCTGCGCTTCCTGTAATGCCCACCACGGGAATGTCGAACCGCTTGCGGTACCAGCGTGCGAAGCACCCCAGCGCCCATACGGTATCGGCCACGTAGATGAGCGGGAACCCGTCCGGTGCATCTACTGGTTGCGAAACCACTGCTCCAGCCGCGCCTCGTTCTGCACTCATGCGCACGTATCGGTGCCCATCTGTGCGTTCGCCCGGCAGCGCGAAGAAGAGGTAGTCGGGCTCAATGGTTCTGCTGTCGATACCAATACCCTTTACCACACGTGCTCGCTCTCCACAGAGCACGCCCCCTATCGCCTTTGCGATATCTTCCAGAGCAATGGTCTCCATCGTATCAGCCTTTCAGAATCTCACGTGCAACTTGCCTGTCGTCAAAAGGTATTCGGTTCTCGCCGATAATCTGCACCGTTTCATGCCCTTTGCCTGCGATTACCACCATATCCCCAGGCTGCGCGTGTTGAATCGCCAGGGCGATTGCCTTACGTCGGTCCGGCTCTACAAGAACCCCGTCTCGTCGGGTGATGCCCTGCAGAATCTCCTGTATGATCGCCTCAGGCGGTTCGTAACGTGGGTTGTCCGACGTAACCACGCACAGGTCTGCCAGCTCGGATGCAATAGCCCCCATTTTGGGGCGTTTAGAACGGTCGCGGTTGCCTCCACAGCCAAATACAGTAATTAGACGAGAGGGTTGCAATGCCCTTGCCGACCGCAACAGGTTTTCCAGTCCGTCCGGGGTGTGCGCGTAATCCACAATAACCGTTATGCCGCGACGATTGGGGATAATCTCGAACCTTCCCGGCACCTGCGGCGACTTGCTCAGCGCTTCAAAAGTGGTCTGCGGGCAAAGCGACAGCGCGAAGGAGGCGGTGATTGCTGCCAGGATGTTGTATACTTGAAACGCTCCTCCCAACGGAACATGCACCTCTCGTTCCCCTGCCGGGGTTGCCACAGTCATGTGCACAGCGTCGGGGAACAGACGCACTTTTTGCGCTCTCACCAATGCATCTTCGCTGGATACCCCATACCCCCATCTGGTATAAACGCTTTCCTCATACCACCTTCTACCGGTTGTGTCGTCGAGGTTGAAAACCGCCTGAAATCGCTTCTCGCTACGCTGGGGATACTCTACGAAGAGCCTGCGTTTGCTTGCCGCGTATTCTTCCATGGTGCGGTGATAGTCCAGATGGTCCTGGCTCAGGTTGGTAAACACCGCAAGATCGAACTCCAATCCCAACGTGCGATGCTGGTGCAGTGCGTGCGATGACACCTCCATGACTACCGCCTGTATCCCATGCTGCACAGCCGTATAGAGCACACGCTGGATATCAGGAGCTTCGGGCGTCGTGTGCGATATGGGCACTTCCCCTACTCCATCCAGCGCCGCCCCCAGCGTGCCGATAGTACCCGTGCGGAAACCGTTCGCCCGGAGCAGGTGGGCGATAAGGTGCGTAGTGGTGGTCTTGCCGTTGGTTCCGGTTATACCCACAAGCAATAGCCCACGCGATGGAAAACCATAAAACCGGTTCGCCAACAGCGCCAGAGCCTCCCGAGCATGGGGCACTTCCAGCACGGGGACCGTATCCACCTGCACAGAGCGTTCCACTACCACCGCTGCTGCCCCACGCGATAGCGCGTCCTGTACAAAATCATGTCCATCGTATCGCTGCCCGGGTACCGCCACAAAAAGCGCCCCGGGTTTTACCTGACGCGAGTCGTAGGCGATATCTGTAACCCACACGCCAGTATCAGCCGCGCCGATGAGGCGAACATCAGGAAGCGCATCCATCAGGTTGGATAATAGAACCTGCGGCATTTCCACACCTCAAACCTTTCACGGTATAGCAGCAATACCTCAATATTATACAGGATTTACAGTATGTCTCAATGACTGGAAAGCGAAGTGCGCCGTGCTTCGCCGGGCGTGGCAGGAACGCCCAGGTACGCCAGCACTCGCTCAGTGATTCTGGCGAAAGCCGGTGCAGCGACAGTGCCACCGAAGTAGCCGTGACGTGGCTCGTCCACCGCCACCAGCACCACGATACGCGGTTCATCCGCTGGCGCAAAGCCCACAAAAGATGCTACATATCTGCCAGGCGCGTATCCTCGCCTGCCGGGAATAACTTTCTGGGCAGTGCCTGTCTTACCTGCCGTTGTGTATCCATCCACCTCTGCCAGTTTGCCTGTGCCGTCGTCTACAACCGCCTTAAGATATTCGCGCATTTCACGTGCTACCGCAGGCGATAGTACAACGCGCGTTTCTACCGGCTCATTCAGCAAAAGCCGGGGTTTCACATATACACCATCGTTAGCTATCACCGCGTACGCAGCTGCCAGCGCCAAAGGCGTTACCTGCACCCCTTGCCCAAAGGCGACGTTCGCCAAACGTATCTTCGCCCATCCATCCGGCTTTTCCAGTCTGCCTCTGGCGCCGCCCACCACTTGCTTTTCCAGAAAGCCAAACTGTTGCGTCGCCTCGTACAGAGCATGTGCGCCCAGGTTGATGCCAATCTGAGCGGTTGCCACGTTGCAGGAATGGGCGACCACTTCCT
>JANWYZ010000400.1 GCA_025054895.1 bacterium
GAAGCGGTGGCATCACTGCAGATCGAGCTTGTACTCACGGCACACCCCACCGAGATCATGCGGCGTTCGTTGCTGAGTAAGTACAACAATGTCGCAAGCGCTCTTGAGCAATTGCAACAGGCAAACGATCCTATTGAGAGGCAGTCTCAGACAGCTGCGATCCAGCGCGAAATCTTGGGCATTTGGGAAACGGATCCCATCCGCAAGCGTCGGCCGACACCGACCGACGAGGCCTATGGTGGTCTTTTGGTTTTTGAACAGACACTGTGGAACGCAGTTCCCCGCTTCTTGCGCCAACTGTCCGAAGAACTCCAAAAAAGCACAGGCAAACCACTCCCCCTTTTGGCGGCGCCGATCCGCTTTGGTTCGTGGATGGGCGGTGACCGCGACGGCAACCCCAACGTCACGGCTGCGGTGAGCCAGCGCGCGGCTTGGCTTGCGCAGTGGATGGCAGCAGTGCTCTACGAAAAAGAGCTTAATGCCTTGCGCTTTGAACTCTCATTGAGCCGGGCAGACGACCGCCTGCGCGCACTCACCGACAACGCACACGAGCCGTACCGCGTCTATCTCAAACGCACGCTGGCGCGCATGAACTCGACCCGTGTGCGCATTGAAGAGCTCTTGCAAAAAGGCCAAACGCAAATCACCGATTACTATCGCAATACCGACGAGCTGATTTCGGAACTGATGGTGGTCTATGACTCTTTGGTGGCCACTGGAATGCACGTCATCGCCAACGGCAGATTAACTGATCTCTTGCGCCGGCTGGCGGTTTTTGGCCTGACACTTGTTCGTC
>JANWYZ010000401.1 GCA_025054895.1 bacterium
CCCCCTCTTCTCACTGACGCGATGGCTACCGCTGCTCGGCGGGCTGGGTGGACGCCCCACTCGGAGGATGCCCCAGCTCGCCTTCGCGGTAGAGTTCCTGTTCTACACGTGTACGAGTGGTCTCCGTCTTCGTGTGCAAAGAGTACTGCAGATACGCCCACACGATGCCGACCAGCACGACAGCTACCACGAGCACGAGAACGACCGTCGTCGGGCTGATGTGCCTTTGCATAGTATGCCCCTTATTGCCCCAGACATTCGGTCGCCGTGCGCGCATCGCTGGTCAAGCGGTTCATGTAGGCGTTCGCCACGCACAGGCGCGCCTCAGGCTCCGACTCGTCTACCCACAGGTTGTTCGGGTTGAGCGTTGCCGTGATGCGCATCCACTTGGCGTGCCCATCCACGAAGACGTAGTTCGATCCCCGATTATGCACGCCGCAGTCGATAGTGGTGATGACGTTGCGAATGTCTGGGCAGCCACCGTATGCTTCCGCGATGGCAATCACGCTTGCGGGTGAGGAGAACGCCGCTAGCGGTTTGCCTCTGGCGTCCCAGTTGGCGTAGCAGCTGCGCGGATGAGTCAGATTCCAAACGATTCGGGTCGCTACAACGTAGTGGTTCACTGCATACGTGTTGCGCAGGTTCTCCCAGTTACCGCCTGGCGCGGATTCGGCGGTGGGATTGCCGTTCGCGTCAAAGGGCACATACCCTCTATCTGGGCGTGAAGGGCATCTCAGGATGGCGTAGTTCTTCTTGTACGGCACAATCAAGTCATACCAT
>JANWYZ010000402.1 GCA_025054895.1 bacterium
AACGGCGTCCGCTCCCCCCTCGACCCAGCCGATGCTGCTGAGCGAGGAGTGCACCAGCACATCCATCCCCCGCGAGACGCCCAGCCGGCGAAGCTCCCGTGTGAGGGTTTCCTGGTCGATAGCACGATGCATCTGCTTAACGGCTCCCCTTTTTGGCTGCTTCCCCGTCGGCAGGAGCGACTCCTGCTTCGCCGATGGTGATGGTGTTCAGGTTGGAATGTGGGCGCACCGCCGTGCGCCCCTACTTGCTGGCGGGCGAGGACGAGGCTTCTCCGAGCCGTTACAGCGCACTGAAGCGCATACTACGAGCCCTCCGTTCGTAGTGCAGGCTTCAGCCTGCAAGGGACGTACGACCAGCGTGTCCTGCTGAGTGTTAACGAAACATCTCTGCTTCTCACCAGACCGAGACTCTTCGCTGTACCCTGTTGGTGATGATGTCAGGCTTGCGGAATGCCTTCCCCTGACCCCAATCAGGGGCGATAAAGGGCAAAGAATCCGCCTGCGCGGATTGACGAAACCTGCGCAGGCAGGTTCTCCCCCTCATCGCCCCCCCATTTCACTGTGGGCATCAGAGAAGCCATCACAAATTCACGTTCAGAAAGTAAAGTAGTATAAACAACTAATCAAGTAATAAATCTAGCTAAGCGAACACACTTTTGCATCTTTTAACAAAGCTTAACAAGAAAACCACTGGAGTGGTACGATTCTTGCATCTTATTGCTATCGGAAACGAAAATAGCGGCGTCGCCCCCTTT
>JANWYZ010000403.1 GCA_025054895.1 bacterium
ATACGGCGTGGGAACTATTTCATCGCCTCACGCGCGAGGAAGCGGAGCTGTACCTCAAAGACCGCGCCGCGAAGGGCTTCACGGTGATACAGGCAGTGGCGCTGGCGGAGCTGGACGGCTTGAACACGCCCAACCCTTACGGCGACACGCCCTTGCACAAAAACGACCCCTCCCAGCCGAATGAGGCGTACTTCAAACATGTGGACTGGATTATCGACCGCGCGAACGCGCTGGGCATATATATCGGGCTGTTGCCGACATGGGGCGACAAGGTGAATCAGAAATGGGGCGTCGGTCCCGAGATTTTCACGCCCGAAAACGCGCGCGTCTACGGCGAGTTTCTGGGCAAACGCTATCGGAACAGGGGCGTCATCTGGATTCTGGGGGGCGACCGCCCGATTGAGAACGACGCGCACCTGGCTATCTGGCGGGCGATGGCGGCGGGCATTCGCTCAGGCGACGGCGGCGCGCACCTGATGACCTATCACCCAGTGGGTGGGCAGTCCTCTTCAGAACGGCTCCACGCTGAGGAGTGGCTGGATTTCAATATGCTACAGTCGGGGCATTCGCAGCGCTACGCTGCCAACTACGCGATGCTGGAGCGCGATTACGGACGCACGCCCATCAAGCCCTGCATGGACGGCGAGCCGTGCTACGAAGACCACCCCGTGGGCTTCGATCCCAAGAACGGCTGGTTCGACGAGCGCGATGTGCGCTGCGCGGCGTACTGGGCGTTGCTGGCAGGGGCGCAC
>JANWYZ010000404.1 GCA_025054895.1 bacterium
TGCGTCACCAGCAAAATCGTGCGCCCCTGCGCTTTGAGGCGCAACAGGGTCTCAAACAGCGTGTCCACATCGCGCGGGGAGAGCATCGCAGTCGGCTCGTCCAGAATCAGAATCTCCGCCTCGCGCCAGAGCAGTTTCAGAATCTCCAGTTTCTGGCGGGCGGCGACGCTGAGTTCGGCGGCGGGGCGGTTCCAGTCGGGCTGAAACTCCAGCGTGTGCGCCAGTTGTTCGGCTTTCTGCAGGGCGGCGCGGCGGTTCAGCCAGCCCAGTGCGCCCGTTGGCTCCGCGCCCAGAATCAGGTTATCCAGCGCGCTCAGTTCGGGGATGATACTGTAGTGCTGGCTGACCATGCCGATGTGGTGGGCAATCGCGTCGGCGGGGCTGCGGAAGTGGACGCGCTTGCCTTTGAGATAAATCTCGCCCGTGTCGGGGGCGTAGTAGCCATACAGGACGCGCATCAGCGTGGTTTTGCCTGCGCCGTTCTCGCCCATGATGGCGTGCAGCGTGGCGGGCGCGACCTGAAGGTCTACCGCGTCGCACGCTGTGAGGTTGCCGAAACGCTTCGTGATGCCATGCAGCGCGATAATCGGCGTTGCGCCGTCGGTTGCGCGGGCGGTCTGGACGGGCTGCACCTGCATGGCATAGAGTGTACCTGCGCGGGGCTGTTATTCGCGCGTTGCCTGCAGCTGGCGCAGCGTCTCCTCGAATGCCTGCAGGGTAGGGGCGTCCAGTGCGGCGTCCACCAGC
>JANWYZ010000405.1 GCA_025054895.1 bacterium
ACGCCCCCAAGTTTTTGGTGGGGTAGAAGCTCATGGCGGTCGCATGCCCCGTCTCCGCTACTCGCTTGCCGTTTTGTCGCGCGCCGATGGCTTGCGCCGAATCGTTGACCAGATACAGACCGTACCGCTGGGCAATTCCCCAAAGTGCCTCGCGGTCGGTCATCTGCCCGAACAGGTCGACGGGCAAGAGGGCGCGCGTGCGTGGCGTGATGGCTCGCTCTATCGCGCTCACGTCGATGTTGTAAGTACACGGGTCAATGTCCACGTACACCGGTCGGGCGCCCAGACGGACGATGACCTCCGTCGTGGCGCCGAAGGTAAAGGGCGTAGTAATCACCTCGTCGCCCGGACCGATGCCCAGCGCCGCCAGCGATAGCTCCAGAGCGTCCGTGCCCGAAGCCACGCCAATGCCGAAGCGCGCTCCGCAGTACGCCGCCACTTCCTCCTCGAGACGCTGCACGTTTTCCCCCAGAATAAAGCGTCCGCTTTCCAGCACGCGGGCAATCGCCTGGTCGATTTCCTCTCGCAGGGCGCGATACTGTGCCTGCAGGTCGGCTATCGGTACGTGAACCGCATCTGCCATCGGCTATCCCTCGAATTTTCGTTGTAGATAGAGAAGTCTGGATACCAGCGCTTCGCCGAACGTGAACCTTTTAAGGGTTGACGCTCCGTCGTGCGCCTATGGATGCGACGGAGCGCATCCCGCCAACATCGGATGCGACGGAGCGCATCCCTCCAGTGGCACAC
>JANWYZ010000406.1 GCA_025054895.1 bacterium
TGGTACCGTGCCACCAGTGAAATGTACCTTGCACTTTCCGCAAACGCCGAAGCCGCCGCACGGCGTCTCTACTGCCGCCCCCGCCTGCCATAACGCTCGCACTAACGGGGTGCCTTCGGGCAGGTCTACCGCAACACCATCAGGTAAGATAGACACGCGAGCCACTGATTGGCACCCCTCTCATCATCCCAATCATTCGTCCAGTCATACGATACACCTACGCTTACTCCCATGTTCCATAAGTTACAGAACGCCTTTTTGAAATCCTCTCCATCATGGCAAAAAAGGGCGAGAGTGACTCGCCCAGAACCTCATGTCAAACGCATCTGCGGAGCCTGGAGAAGGTTCCCACGTGGTACACTTACTCGTCTCCCACTGCGCCAAACTGACGCACCAGGATACCGAAGTCGAGCAGATTCACCTCCTCGTCGCCGTCCAGGTCGGCGTTGGGGTTCCATGCGCCGTCGTCGGGCGTGCTGCCAAACGCTGCCACTAGGGCTCCGAAGTCAAGCAGACTGACCTCGTTATCGCCGTCCACGTCGCCGTTCTGCAGGGAGAACGTCACCTGCACCCTGCCACGCAAGTTGACGTTCGCCAGGGTCTGGCGCAACCAGTGACCGCCTTTCAGGGAGAGGTCGTGAGCGCCTTGCAGTCTCGTGCTCAGGCGGAACCTGCCCTGCGCATCCAGAGTGACCGTGTGCGTCTGCAACGGCGTCGTCGTGCCAGGCTCACGGATTTGCAGCT
>JANWYZ010000407.1 GCA_025054895.1 bacterium
CCCGATTCCGCCCGTTTTCGACGCGCCATCTCCTTACAACAACGCCTCTCCTTCGCAGTGTATTCAACCGGATAGGGAGCCAGCTCGCCCACGAGTGCTGTCGCAGGTCATCCAGTTCTGAACAGGGAAAGCAAGATGATAACTCTGAACATCCGCCAGCGGATACGCTAGCTCATGTTCACATATAGAATAGCTATTTAATATTATACCTTTCTTGAGCCAGCACGGTCAATATCTGAGGAGAGTGTTTGAAAAATCCCTTGCGCGCCCTCACCGTGGTACAGGAGGCAGCCCAGCAGCGGAGGGAAGAGATACTTCGCTCTGCTGAGGATGACTGGCAAGCAGGACAACAGGAGGCTGGAGGGCGAGGCTCCCGCCGAGCCGTCTGATGCGTTGCCAATCGGCTCACCAGGAAGTTCGCCCTCCAGAGCTGCCCGCGCGCAGGAGAAGTCTTCCTCACGCCGAAGCCAGTAGAAAAGGCTCTTCTTTCAAACGGAGGCAAGGGATGGAGAACCGCTTGGGGACGAAACCGATTCTGCCCGACGCGCCTGTCGTGCGGCTGGACGAGATCGGGCTGTACACCGTCGGTTACGCTTATCGTGGGCAGACGGAACGCCTCTTTCCGCCAGGCTGGCAGAGCGACTTTGAGGAGGCGACAGGGGTTGCCTGCCTGCCCGCCGGTGTGGTGAACGGCAAACGGGCGTTCTTGCTGCACTGCCCCTGGCGCGGGGGCACGGGC
>JANWYZ010000408.1:0-369 GCA_025054895.1 bacterium
GGTCAAAGTGATGCCACTCGCTATTTCGCCGCACCAGCGAAATGCCCTGCAAATACAGCGCACTGGTCGTCCAGCTGCCGCCCTCCAGCGGCTTCTGCTGCTCCACCAGCTCGCCTGCGCCACACGCCACGCCGCACGGGTAGCGAGTCCACACCCCGTTCACGTAGTCCTTGCGCCATCTGCGTCCACCGTCAAATCCATATGCATACTCGTACGCTAACTGCACGTTGCCGTTGCCGTAGTCGCGCCGAATGCGCACCAGCCTGCCTTCCTCGTCATACTCCAGCAGGCGTGTGTAACCCGGTCCCGGGAAACTCGCCAGCGTGCCGTCCGCGTTCCACACGTAGTTCTCGGTGGTGTTGGTGGCGG
>JANWYZ010000408.1:375-709 GCA_025054895.1 bacterium
CCACTCCAGCAGGCGTGTGGCGGGATGGTGGGTCTCACCCCCCTCCCATCTCCTACGAGAAGAAGGAAGCGCACCCTCTTTCCTTGCAGAGAAGGGGGATGAGGGGATAGACATTGCCCCCAACCACCTTGTCTGAACCTGCGCTCTACGTTCGTACCGTGAAAAATTGTCTGGAAATTTTCAGTATAATGTATGAAAATGCTCTACTGGCTTTATTTTATTATAGCGCTTGCAAGGTTGTCAAGCGTTTTTGCGAGGGAGCGGGAACCAATTTTCCCGGCAACATCAACCGGTCAGGGGCGGGTTGTGTTCTGCCCCCCATGGAAATGGTGGG
>JANWYZ010000409.1 GCA_025054895.1 bacterium
TGTGCGAGGAAGGAGCTCCTGCCGAGCCATCGGTCTTCAACGGTCGTGACGGAGCGGGACCCTCCAGATGGCATTGAGTGGGGGACTGGTAAATCGTCTGGAAGACAAGGCTCGCGCCGAGCCTGAGGCGAAGGGGGGCAGATTGAGGCGTGACGAACCGCCGCCAGAGCTGCAAACCCTCCCTGAAGGCAGCCTCAGTTGCTGCAGAGCGGTTTGCGCCCGTTGTCTTCCGTACTTCTGGGAACCTCCGCTACCTTGACGCTGGGCATGACCTCAGGTATAATGTATGAAGGCAGGGTATGGCGTGCCGCTGTCTCCAGTTGTGGCTTGCGGGGGTAGCTCAATGGCAGAGCTCCAGCCTTCCAAGCTGGCGGTGCGGGTTCGATTCCCGTCCCCCGCTCCAGACCCTCAAGATGTTGTACCTCTGAAGCTCTCCCCTCGCTGACTTACACAAGATGTTGTGTTCCCCAGACTGAAAAGACTCTCGAAGCGGGTGTGACGGACGCTTCCGCTGAGGCGAGAGGGCGCTCCAGAGGATTGTTGCTCCCTGTCCTTCTCCTGTTTCAAGCGGAGTAAGACCGCTCCAGCAAGCGCATCATCAGCACTTCCGTAGCAAGCGGGATGTTGGCATTGCCTTCCACTGCCCGGCGCACGTCCAGCACTGCGTTTATCGCACGGATGAGCCTCTCCGCGCCTAG
>JANWYZ010000040.1 GCA_025054895.1 bacterium
GTGCGCAACCCCGCCTCCACGTGACCGAACGCTACTTGATGATAGAACGCAGCCAGCGCCGCGACGAAGGTGGTGGTGGTATCGCCCTGTGCCAGCAGCACCTGTGGTTTGTGCTGATGTAGTAGGGCATCCAGCCCTTCCAGCACGCGCACGGTAATTTGCGCAAGTGTCTGTCCGTGTTGCATGATGTTCAAGTCGTGATGAGGGGTGATCTGGAAGACCTGCAACACCTGGTCCAGCATTTCGCGGTGTTGCCCCGTCACAACGACCTGTACCTGCACATGCGGCTCGTATCGCTGCAGCTCGAGCACCACAGGAGCCATCTTCACCGCATCGGGGCGCGTGCCAAAGACCGTCATCACCTGGAGAGGGGATGGCATACCACTACCTCGTCATCCGGTAGAGGGTAAAAGCGGCTGCACTGAAAACCAGTCCAATACACCAGATAACGACCACAGCGCGTCGATGTCCTAGCCGCCCCACCAGCCAGTGGTGAAAGTGTCGCATATCCGCCTTATGCAGCGGTTGCCGTGCCAGTACACGACGCGAAACCACAAAGAAGGCATCGAAGAAAGGCACTCCCAACACCAGCAAAGGAACCAGTACGGAGATGGTGGCAGCCACCTTAAATGTACCGACTATTGCCAGTGTTGCCAGCACAAAACCGATAAACTGTGCGCCGACCGTGCCCATAAAGATGGAAGCCGGGTTCATGTTGTGACGCAAAAAACCCACACAGGCGCCTGCCAGCGCGGCAGCGGGAATGGCTATCGCCATCTGCTTCTCCGAGACCGCCATCAGGGTGAGCGTACTGGCGGAAATCGCCGCCACACCCGCTGCCAGCCCATCCAGTCCGTCAATGGCGTCTACCGTTTTGGTTACCACAAACACCCACAACGCGGTAACAGGAAGGCTCCACAAGCCCAGCGGCAACCAGTACTCGGGACGATACTCTCCAGGCATGAGCGGAGCGAGAGGATGGGTAACGCCCTCGATACGGATGCCAAACAGCGTCAACGCCATGCCCGCCCCGAGCAGTACCACCATCTGCCAGACCGGCGCTACCTGAACCCTGTCATCGATCATTCCGAACAGCGCAATGACTGTGCCGAGTACCAGAATCGCTGTCAGCGCATCGCTCCAGATACTCCACCAGAACGCTATTGGAACGACTGCCATCCAGAAAGCCAAATAAATTGCGATACCGCCCCAGCGCGGCGTCGGCTCGCGGTGCACGCGCCGCTCGTCTGGCTGATCCATGACTCCACTGCGTACGGCAAACTTCCGCACTACAGGCGTCACCAGTGCAGCAAGCACCATCGCTATCAGGAAGGTGAAAAAGGCTATTCGCACCCGCGCGCTCTCCTTTTTCTACCGGGTTGCAGTACTTCCGCGACGCCGTCCCGCAACCGTATGAGCTCCAGCCCCGCTTCCTCGAACAGCTCCATCGCGAAGGGGTCGGGATAATCGCCTTCAAACACCACTCGCTCGATGCCCGCGTTAATAATCATCTTAGCGCAGGCATTGCACGGCTGGCAGGTGACATATACCGTTGCGCCGCGCGTAGACACACCGTTTAGCGCCGCCTGCAGGATGGCGTTTTGCTCGGCATGCAGGGCGCGCTGGCAGTGCCCGTCTACGATTTTACACCCTACTTCCGTGCAGTGCGCCAATCCATGCGGAGCGCCGTTGTAGCCAGTAGTGAGGATGCGCCTGTCCAGCACAATGACGGCTCCCACCGACCGACGAGGACAGGTTGCTCGTGTAGCTACCTCCTTGGCGATACGCATGAAATACTCATCCCACGATGGTCTGGTATCCCCCATTTTCATCCTCACGAATCATTATGCCAGAACCGGGAACCGGTCGCAGAGGGCAAGCACCTCCTGGCGTATCGCCTCCAGGCTCACCTCATCTTCTGGCGCTTCCAGTGTGCGGGCGATCAGCTCGGCGATGCGCTCCATTTCCGGCTCTGCCATGCCGCGTGTGGTCACCGCCGGCGTGCCCAGGCGAATGCCGCTGGTGACGAAGGGTTTTTCAGGGTCAAACGGTATCATGTTGCGGTTGACGGTAATGTTCACGCTATCCAGCACCACCTGTGCTTTACGACCGGTCAGCTTCTGCGGGCGCAGGTCTATGAGCATCAGGTGATTGTCAGTACCGCCAGAGACCAACCGGAACCCCCGTCGAGCCAGACCATCCGCCAGCGCGCAGGCGTTGCGGCGAATTTGCGCCTGATATTCTCTAAACTGCGGTCGCAACGCCTCTTTGAAGCAGACCGCTTTCGCGGCGATGATGTGCATCAGGGGTCCACCCTGCATACCGGGGAATACCGCCTTATCGATAGCCTGAGCGTACTCCGCCCTGCACAGTATCATGCCGCCGCGTGGACCTCGCAGGGTTTTATGGGTGGTGGTGGTCACGAAGTCGGCGTAGGGCACGGGGGAGGGATGCTCTCCTGCTGCTACCAGCCCCGCAATGTGCGCCATATCCACCATGAACTTTGCGCCCACCTCGTCGGCAATGTCACGGAAGGCGGCGAAATCGATAAGGCGCGGATAGCAGCTCGCTCCCGCCACAACGAGTTTAGGACGATGTTGTCGGGCGAGGTCGCGCACCTGGTCGTAGTCTATCTCTTCTGTGTCGGGGCGCACACCGTAGTGCACCGCGCGGTACAGCGTACCCGAGAAGTTCACCGGGCTACCATGAGTCAGGTGTCCGCCCATCGACAGGTCCATCGCGAGGAAGGTATCGCCCGGCTGCAGCACCACACTGTAGACCGCCTGATTCGCTTGCGCGCCGGAATGGGGCTGCACGTTGGCGTGTTCCGCGCCGAACAGCTGCTTCGCCCGTTCGATAGCGAGGCTCTCTACCACATCCATGTTCTCGCAGCCGCCGTAGTAGCGTTTGGCGGGATAACCTTCCGCGTACTTGTCGGTCATCACCGAACCCATCGCTTCGAGCACCGCTTTACTGGCGATGTTCTCGGAAGCGATGAGCTCGAGATGGGTATGTTGACGTTTTTTCTCGTTCTCAATCGCGGCGAATACTTCCGGGTCCACTTCCGATAGCGGAGCAGTTCGGTGGTAGTGCATGGTGAGGCGATTATCCAGCAGGCTCACGTTCTGTTTCTCCCTCGGTGTAGCGTTTCTCTAACATCTGCACTTTATGCACGCGGCGTACATGCCGTTCCTCGTCAGTAAACGAAGCGTTAAGGAACGCACTTACAATCTCCATCGCCAGTTCGGCTCCGATAATACGTCCGCCCATGCACAACACGTTCGCGTCGTTGTGCTGACGCGCCAGCCGGGCAGTTACCGGGTCCTGCGCGTGCGCGGCACGAATACCTTTCACCTTGTTTGCGCTGATACTCATGCCCACGCCGGTACCGCAGATGAGTATACCCAAATGGCATTCCCCTTGCGCAACCGAGTTAGCCACCATGAGCGCAAAGTCGGGGTAATCGCAAGGAGAGTCGGTATGGGTACCGAAGTCGCGCACAGTGATTCCTTGCTGTTGCAGGTACGAGCGTACAACGTTTTTCAAGTGGTAGCCAGCGTGGTCCGCGCCTAAGCCGATAATCATCGAAAGCCCTCCCCCGAAAAGTGCAGGTTTATTGTAACATGAGAGGAGAGAGTGTTGCAAGCAGACAGAACCCCTCGCCGTTTAGCGCTGTTACCTTTCTCTGCGAATCTTCACCCCTGTAGCCTGTGCAGGTACCTTCATTGGGGGCAACAGCTTGCGCACAGTGACCTCCACCGCCGACGCAGGGAAGTTTTGCAGGATGTCTGCGGCGATGCGTTCTGCTAAGGTTTCGATGAGGCGAAACTGGTTCTCTGTGCCGATGGCTAATACGCGCTTCGCCACCGCCGAATAGTTGATAGTGTGCGACAGGTCGTCGCTCTGGGCGGCGGCGCGGATGTCGTACTCCAGCACCACGTCCACGCTGTAGCGATGCCCTACCGCCTGCTCCTCGTCAGATGCGCCGTGGTAAGCGTGAAAGGTAATGCCTTCTATCAGGATAGAGTCAGGCATGGCTACCTAACCCAGGATATCGCGGAAAGGTCTATTGCTCCATCCAGTATCACCAACACCTGTTTGCGCTCAGCAAGGTCACGAGCATCGGGTGTAATGCCCTCTCCTGCCACAGCGGGAAACGTCTGCAGACCGCGCTCGGTGAGGATGGTGGCTCTTCTAGCAGCTCGTTCCACATCGTCTGGGAAAATCATCCAGGAAACTTCTACTGCGATATGAATAGGTTCACCTGTATGCGGATGCTTTGCGGAGACCAACTCGTCTAATGAGAGCACCTCAGCTTTTTCCTTGTCGCTGAACTCAGCTCCAGCGTCAATCAGGTCCTCTACCACCATTCCCAAATCGAGCACACGAGGTCGCCTGACGTAATAACCCAGTATAGCGCTTGCCCTCTGGTGGAAGCGCAGCTCCAGCGTGTAGCCACGCCACTTGGCTACCTCGACATCAAGTCTTTCCAACCAGGCAGTCAATCGCTCGACCGCCTTTCTGAGCTCACGCACCTCCTCAAGAAGCTGCTGGTGGCTGGCTTCCAGCCGTTCTAACCGCTCCAGCGCTTGCTGGTGACTTTGCCACAGTCGCTCTACGCTGGCTTCCAACCGTTCCAACCGCTCCAGCGCTTGCTTGTGACTTTGTTCCTGATGCTCCAAACGCGCGATAGCCCGCTCGTGGCTGTGGGTCAGGCGGTCAAGCGCTTCCTCTATACGTCGTAAGCGGTCAGGAACTTGCTTTTCCTCTTCGGTGAAAAGCACATCTCGCAGGCGGTCTCGCCACTCCGGATGTTCCTGCAGAATCTGTATCAGGTCGTCAAGCGTCTGTATTCTCATGCCCGGACACCGCCCCCATTATACCTTATCGCAGCTGGAGCTGCAATTTTCGAACCGCATACACCTCCACCTCCCCTAACAAGCCTGAAGGTAGCAAAGGAGCGTCTTTCGTCCAGTGCTTCCATGTGGTGAAAGTCAATCTTTGCGGTACAGGACGGGGCTTGCCCTCTATCAGCCATTGTGGTAAAGCTCTCAGCTGCGCTCCCTGCCATTCGCAGTCGTCAGGATATTGTTCGTCGCCGATGAGGCGGTTAACCCACAGGTTGGTGACGTGTATCTCCAGCTTGTTCCACCCCGGGCGCGCCACGTTGGTAATCTCTATCCAGAACGGCGGCTTCCACAGAACGCCCAGATACTTACCATTCATCCACACCTCGCACAGATTCTTCACCTCGCCCAGCGAGAGATACAACTTGCGGTCGGGCGAAATCAGTGAAGATGGTATCCGCACCGTCGTCTCATAGCGGGCGGTACCCGAGAAGTAGCGTACGCCAGGGTTGGGATGCTCTGTCCATGAGATGAGGCGGTCTAACACTATCTGCTCCGGCGCGCCCCAGCCTTCAGGGAAGCGTACCGTCCACTTGCCCTGTACTTTCAGCGTCTGCACAGGGTCGTTTGCTTTGAGGCGCAGCGATTTCCCGCTGGATGTCCGCAGTTCGTATGTACCTGCTCGCCATGTCAGTATCTCCGCCTTGCCCCGCGCGTTCACACGCAGCTCGTATGCAGGCAGCACGCCAGCCCCCTCACGTTCGGGGATCTCCAGATCAGCGTTCTCGTTCACAACGGTAGTGTAATCTTTGCCGTCCAGTGTGTATTCGACGCGCAGGCGTTTGTAGTGCATAGGGGTTGGGTCGCCGCCCATCGTGGAGTTGTTCACATTGACCGATAGCGTGCCGTTGCGCACGTAAGTTCGCAAACGCTCTGTCACGTCTGCGCTGCCTGCGCCGTCCACCGCCTCGTACACTGCACGGCGGATGAGCAGCTGGCTTGGTTTGCGCTGCGCCGACCCGGGCGCGCGCACCGCGACAAAGTGCGCTGCTGGTTGCGCCGCCTTGCGGAAAACCACGAACACCGAACCCGCCGGACCAAGCCGCAGCCGCACTATTGTGCGTCCACCCTGCACCCGATAGACAGGAGCAGGCTCTATCACGCCTGTATCAGGATGCCAGAGCTGGGGCGTCTTACCACTCACGCGGAAAAGGGCTTCTACCTCTTCCGTGCGGTGCCGTTGATTGGAGACGAAATAGATGTCGGTATCGCCTACCACACGGTGGATGTACTCGATACGACTGCGCGGCGTCACTTCAAAGTCGGGCGGCACACCCATCTCCTGCAGCACCTGCTCTATGCTCTTACCCCAAACCACCTTCCCCTTGCCGTAGCGGCGCTCCTTCACGTTCACGCCGTCGCAGTCGCCCCACACCTCGTCCGACAGACGGCGTACATGCTCATCGCACTGTGGGTACCCACTCAGGCTGGGCGACTTTTCGGGCTTGGGACCAATCACCACCGCACCTGCCCGCACCAGCTCCGCCAGCTTACGCAGCACGCGGGGAGTCATGAAGCGCGTATCAGGTAGTACCAGTACGCGGTAAGTCATACCGCTGGGCAGAACGATTCTGCCGTTGCGCACACCCGCCCGCAGCAGCACTTCCCTGTTCAGGCAGTCATAGTCGTAGCCTTTCTCGCGCAGGTCGGGGCGGAATGGAGCGGAAATGGGCTGATGTTCACCCACATATATCGCGATGTCCGCCACGAACCGCCCCTGCTGTAGCAGATATTGACAACGGGCGAGATACTTCAACCACGCCCTGCCTTGCTCCCACCAGGTGATGGTGCGCTCGAAATGGAATCCCCAGGGCCCCATCGTCATACCCGGTTTGACGTTCCGCCAGGGCTGATGCGCGTAGCGGTGGAAGATGAAACGGTTGACTCCTAAACAGAAGATGTGGTCGCCCAGCGCCTTCATGGAATAGGGGTCGTTCAGCCATCTGCCCATCTCTGGGGTAGCGGTAAACGCCTCTGCGCCCACAACCTTTCTGCCGTAGATGTGCGCAGAGGACGCCGCCAGCTTAGCGGTTTCACGCGCCCCACCGCCTATCCAGAACTCGCCCATCGGGATGTCGGCGCGTCCGCCCGCGGCGAGGTCGTCGAAAGTGCCGTTGCCGTACGGCTCGGTAGAGAAGAGCAATCCATGCCTGCGACAAAGAGCGGCGAAGTGGCCGTAGTAGTTCTCGACAAACAGCTCCGACACGGTTTGACGTACATCCCACAGGAACCGCTCGGAGATTTCGGGCGAACCTACCACGTATCCGGCGAACACGGGCAGGAAGGGTAACAGGTCATAGCCGCGCCGACGGCGAAACTCCTCGCGGAAACGGGGTGTCCAGTTCTGGCTCCCCACCTCGTAGCTGTCTACCAGCGCGTTGTTCAACGTTTTACCTGCCAGCGGTCCAATGTCGCGCAACACGGTAGCCATCATGCCCTCGTTCCAGAAGGCGTCCAAAGCCTCTTTGCTCATCTTGTCCACTTCCAGCCCGCGCCCCTCAGGCGTTGCAGGGTGGTTGTCCTTGCCGGTGGGGGTATAGCCGACGCGCAGGATTGTCCAGTTGCCCGCGGGCACATCCCACTCCAATCGCCCATCCGCCCGAAGCAAGGCGGTAAGGTTCAGTACCCTGTCACGCTGGATAACGCTTTCCATAGGAACATCGGTTTCAGCGACCGGTTGGATGCCGTCTTGCCTGTCGTACGCCGCCTTGCCGCGCAGGTTCTGGATGCGCAGGCTGCCTTGCGGAGTGGGGAAAGCAAGTACCGCGATGTCACGATAGAAACCCGCTCGCATTTCGGGCTGAGGTAATACGTCCGAGAAGCGAACCGGTCCCTGCACCTGCACCGCCCGTGTAACCACGATGAGCATAGCATGTTCGGGTTTCACCCAGGGTCCGCCGCTGCTGGACCAGCCAGCGCAGTTGTGGATGCACAGCTCGATGCCAAGACGGTGCGCCTCCTCCACCGCGTGCACCACCATCTCCCGCCAGCGGTCGCTCATGAAGGTCACCCCGCCCGACGGGACGCCTACGTCCACGTTGAATATCTGCGCCCCGCCTACGCCCACGCGCTTCATCGCCTCCAGGTCGGCGGTGATGCCCTCTTTGCTGATGTTATCGTTTACCCAGTGCCACCAGGTATGCGGTCTGGCGGAGTTCGGAGGGTGGCGAAATCCCTCTTCCAGTGATTCGGCGAGACATCCCGTCTTAACAAGCGACAGTACAAGCAGAGCCAGCACTGCTTTACCCATCTCGATCACCCCAAACCTGCGATGTAGTGAACACGTCAAAGCTGTTCGCCGATGGGCAATGAGTTCCTTCGAGAGGTAAGGTATGGGAGGAACTGCTCCGAGAGTACCTGTTTCGCCCGCTCAGGGTAAAAAGCGCAGGTTTCGGCGCTCCTGTGGGTGGGGCATGGGGGCATCGTTCTAACGCGGGTGGATATCTACCAGTCTGCTAATCCCCGAGGCACAAGCGGGATTCCTGGTAGCGACGAACGCTGCCGACGAGAAGGCGGTCGGTGCGGTGCGACGTGCGATAGATACTCTTCGGTCGCAGTATATCCACTGATGGGCTTATCCCCCAGGGTGTCGCAAGCCTGCAAGGACAAAAGCGCACTGTCGCCACCCCGGGTTCAACTTGCTAAAATGGTTCGCGTTTGCCCTTCGGTAGAAAGCGCGGGCTAAGGCGGCAACATCCCCCGCCAGTTTCAAAGACCTGTAAAGGCAGGTTGCTCGCTCTCACAGAACACCATCGGAATGGCGGGTGCAGGTTTCCGCAACAGAGCAAGACTTCCTGCTACCCGCTCATCCAGCCTTGTGAAGCTACACCTTCTCTGGCACCACGTACGGCTTACGGTACTCGCGGGTAAGCAGCTGGTTCGCCCGCGAATCGCCCGCGCAGGAACCCGTTCGGCTATCTATGTGCAGCTCCTTGCCCAGACGATATTTGGTCTCCTTCAGCACAATTTTGTTTGCCGCGAGGTGCTCCTCAAAGCGGGCGAAGGTCTCGTATGCCTCTTTGTTGTCTCCGAAGGCTTTCTTCTCGGCGTCAAAGGGTACCAGTTCACCGAGTAGATAGGAAACGTTGCCCAAGTGGCATAGCGCACTGGACAGGTAGCCCTCCTGGATGTCAGCGTGCAGGTCTTCTACCCTGCGGCTGCGCACGGCGTTCAGGAAGTTGCGTAAATGGTCGCCGCCTGCGCTGAACTCGGTGACCTTGTTGCCGTCGTTGTCGAACACAATCGCCTGGCTGTAGCTGGGGATAACCATGATGCCCTTCTCGCCGTAGAAGATGTTGCCTACTTTCACGCCCTTCAGGTCGGGGGTTTCCAGCCCACGCACCTCGAAGATGAGCTGGCAGTCGCCGTAGTCACAGAAGACCAGCTCCGTGTTGGGCGTTTCGCCATCATCCACGTAGCCGAAGCGTCCACCCAAGCCCAGCACCTTGTTGGGCAGGGTGCTCTTGTTCAGCCCCCAGCGGGCAATATCCATCTGGTGCACTCCCTGATTGCCCAGGTCGCCGTTGCCATAGTCCCACTGCCAGTGCCAGTCGTAGTGGAATCGCTGGCGCATGAGGGGTTTCTTGGGCGCAGGCCCCAGCCAGATGTCATAGTCTACCGTAGCGGGAGGTTCCTGCGGACCAGGCACTTTGCCAATGGAGCCTCGTGGTTTGTAACACAGTCCGCGCGCCAGATACACCTTGCCCAGTTTGCCTTCATGCAGGTACTGCATCGCCTGGCGGATGCCCTCAGAGGAGCGGATTTGCGTACCCACCTGGCAGATGCGCCCCAGCTGGCGGGCAATCTCGACGGTGCGCCGCCCCTCCCAGACGTTATGGCTAGAAGGCTTCTCCACATACACGTCCTTGCCCGCCATCATCGCCCAGATAGCGGCAAGCGCGTGCCAGTGGTTAGGCGTGGCGATGGTGACTACATCTATATCCTTGTCCTCCAGCAGTTTGCGGATGTCCTGGTAAGTCTTGGGCTTGGGTCTGCCTGCATCTTCTACGATTTTCAGACCGATGGGCCACACTGCCTGGTCCACATCGCACAGCGCCACCAGGTCCACGTCCGGCTGGGCGAGCAGTTGACGGATGTGGCTTTTACCCTGTCCGTTGAAACCGATGACCGCCGCGCCGATGCGGTCGTTCGGGCTGGCTTGCTGACGCGCTACCTTTACCGAAGCGAAAACGGGAGCTGGCAGCGCAGTCACCGCCAGCAAAGCCAGTGAATCCTGCAAAAAGCGTCGTCGAGAAAGCTTGTGCATCGTTTCTCCCCCCTTCTACGGATTGCTGGTGTAAGCCTTTTCTGTCATGATAGTCTGATGAGCAGTCGTTCATGGTCATGCTGATAGTACGATAAGTAAGCGCCTCCTCTCATGCTGAGCATGGGCGAAACATCTCACCGTTTCTCTGTCATGCTGAGCGCACGCGAAGCATCTCCTTGTAACGACGCCTGAGATTCTTCGTTTCGCTCAGAATGACAGTTAGGGTGACAGACAAGTAGAAACTCGCCGCGGAAGCATAGCGCATTACGAGGATAACGCTGATGTCTACGACCGATTTACTGTTATGGCTGGGGCGGGACTATGGGCTGGCGTTGCTGGTGGGCTACCTCATCGGGGGCATCCCTTTCGGCTGGCTGATTGCCAAACTGTGGAAAGGGGTGGACCTGCGTGAGATAGGCAGTGGCAACATCGGAGCCACCAACGCCTATCGGGTGCTGGGACCGGCGGCAGGCATCATCGTCTTCCTGCTGGACACCGCCAAAGGCAGCGTGCCTATCTTGCTGGGAAACGTGTTCGACTGGGATGGCATCTCGGCAGGCATCGGTGCGATAGTAGGACACAGCTTTTCGCCCTACCTGCGCGGCAAGGGCGGAAGGGCGGTTGCTACCAGTCTGGGAGTGTTTCTCGCACTGTCGCCGTGGGCGTCATTATGCGCGTTCGGTACGTGGGGTGTGCTGGTGCTGGTGACCCGCTATGTATCCGTTGCTTCGGTGCTGGGTTCGTTGTCCCTACCGCTGGTATGGATGTGGGTGTTTGAGACGCATGATATCGTTCATGGCGCGGCGCTGCTCGCGGCGCTGTGGATTACATGGAAGCACCGTCCGAACTTTCAGCGTCTGCGTGCAGGCACAGAGCCTCGTGTGAACTGGTGGGGGAAGCGCTGATGGGAACAACACGCCATCCGTACGCTCAACTGGCGCGTAGCGCCGTAGAGCATTTCTTGCGGGAGCATCAAATCGTTGAACCGCCGCCCGATTTGCCGCCGCCTCCGGTGGAGAAATGGCAGGGGGTCTTCGTTTCGATACACACTTCCGACGGGCAACTGCGCGGTTGCGTCGGCACGCTGCGCCCGATGCACCCCGACATCGGCAAGGAGATTACTCTGGTCGCGCTGGACGCCGCGCTGAAAGACCCCCGCTTCCCGCCGGTGGACGTGTCGGAACTGCATGACCTCGAGTACACCGTGTACGTGTTACATCCGCCCGAACCGGTACGGTCGTTGAAAGAATTGAATCCGCGTGAGTACGGGGTGATTGTGTACACGGAGGACGGCAGGCGCGGGCTGTTGTTGCCCGACTTACCCGAAGTGAACACCGTCGAACAGCAGGTGCATATCGCCTGCATGAAGGCAGGAATCGCACCCAGCGAGCAGTTCTCGGTAGAGAGGTTCCGGGCGGATAAGTTTGAGTGAGGAGCTGTGTCGGCGACGAGAGGTGGCAGGGGCGTCCCGCCCGTGACCCACGCGCAAGATGCGCGTGCCACTGGAGGGCGAGGCTCCCGCCGAGCCGTGCGGTATACGGTCAATCGGCTCAACAAAGGTTCGCTCCGGGGAAGAAAACTATCCACGGATGAACCCTGCAACTACCCTCTCCACCGCTTCAGCACCTTCAGCGCGTTCCTGCAGGTGATTTTATCGTACACCTCTGGCGAGATGTCGCCTGCCGCAAGGCGTTCTTTGAGCCAGTTCAATTGGGGCATCCGCCCTTCGTCGTCGCCGAAGCAGACATCCGTGCCGAACAGCAGCTTGTCTTGAAACTCGTTCAAGAAGCGAGCGCCATAATCCGGGTCGCGTGTGAGGGCGTTGAAACCACTATGCGCAGAGATGTCCGCATATAGGTTGGGGAAGTCACGCAACAGCTTCTGCACCACGCCCTCGTCTCGGATTGGTCCTTTTGGATAGGAGAGCAGGTCGGCTGGCGTGGCGTCCGCGCTGATCTGCGCCCAAAAGCCCGGACCGTGCCCGATGATTATCGTATTCGGAGCTTGTTGGAGCAGGTTCAGCAGGTGCGGCGAGCCCGGCTCGTCTATCAGCCCGTACTGCCCCTCGCCGACGCCAGTGGCATGGATGGTGACAGGAAACTCCCAATCGCCGCATTGCCGGAACAGGTTGACTACGCGCGGGTCGTCATACGGCAGGTTCGCGCCGATTTCACCGATGCCTGCGCAGCCCATCTCCACAAATCGCTCGAAAAGCCACGAGAAGTCCGTTCCGGCGGTATTGCCGCCCCAGCGTGGGTCGACGTTGCCAAAGAGGATGATCCGGTCGGGATAGCGTTGTCCTTCGCGGATCTGGGAAAGGATATCCGGTTGGGGTTGGAGCAAGGTGGGAAACTGCACGCCGTCGGGTGAGGCGGGCCAGGGCAATAGAATCGCCTTGTCAATACCCTCGTCATCCAGACGAGCGATCAGGTCTTCCATCGTAATCGGTTTGCGATGCATGTTTGCAGGCGAGCGCAGGTCGCCGATATGGGTGTGCGCGTCGATAATCACTGCTTGGGAACCTCCATGCCGAGATGATACATGGTGAACGCCAGCACGTCTGCCTCCTCTTCGATCACCAGCGACATCGGCTTGCCCGCGCCATGTCCCGCCCGCGTCTGTATTCGAATCAGCACAGGGGCGTCACCTGCCTGCACTTCCTGCAGGCGTGCCGCGAACTTGAAAGAGTGCGCAGGCATCACCCGGTCATCATGGTCGCCCGTAGTGACGAGCGTCGCGGGGTAGCGCACACTAGGCTTCAAGTTGTGCAATGGGGAGTAGGCGTAAAGCACCTGGAACATCTTGGGGTCGTCACTGGTGCCATAGTCCTCCTTCCACGCCGAGCCGATAGTGAACTTGTGGTAGCGCAGCATGTCCATCACGCCGACAGCAGGCAGCGCCACCGCGAACAGCTCGGGACGCTGACACATCACCGCGCCCACCAGTAGTCCGCCGTTGGAGCCGCCCCGTATCGCCAGCTTGCGCGGGCTGGTGTAACGGTGGTCTATTAAGTACTCTGCTGCGGCGATGAAGTCATCAAACACGTTCTGCTTGCGCTCCTTTGTGCCCGCCTGATGCCACTCTTCCCCGAACTCGCCCCCGCCGCGCAGATTGGGTATCGCCAGCACGCCTCCCCGCTCCAGCCACACGAAGTAGCTCACGGAGAAGAAGGGCGTGATGGAGACGTTGAACCCGCCGTAGCCGTAGAGCAAGGTGGGGTTCTCCCCGTTCAGCGACAAGCCTTTGCGATGCACGAGGAACATTGGCACGCGCGTGCCGTCTTTGCTGCGGTACCAGACCTGCCTGGTCTCATATTGCGAGGGGTCTAGTCCTTCCAGTTGTGGAGCATGGAAGACACTGCTTTCCCCCGTTCGGGCATCGTAACGGTAGATGGTGGTCGGATGCACAAACGAGGTGAAGCTGTAGAAGAACTCGTTCTGACTGCGCCTGCCGACCAGTGCGCTGCACGAGCCTAAGGTGGGGAGGGGAATCTCCTTCACGAACTCGCCCCCCAGCGTGTAGACGCAAACCCTGCTGGTCGCGTTGCGCAGGGTGACCACCGCCATCTGCTTACCCATCAGCGTCACCGCCTGCAGGGTGTCCTCGCCTTCGGGCAAGATTTCTTTCCAGTGTGCCTTGTCGGGCTGGCGCAGGTCTATCGCGATAATCCTGCGGCGTGGGGCGTTTATGTCGGTCAAGAAGTAGAAAAGCGTGCCATCGTTGCCTACGAACTGATAAGACGCCTCGAACTGCTCGATAAGGGGGCGTATTGGCGCCCGCAGGTTCGGCTGGTTTGGGCGTTGCAGGTCCATCACGTAGACGAGGTTCTTCGGTCCCGACTCCGCGATTTCGATCACGGCGTAACGACCGTCCTCGCTGACTGTTACATCGAAGCGCCACTCTGGCTGGTCGGGGCGTTCCAGGATGAGCAGGTCTTCCGATTGCGGCGTGCCGAGGCGATGATAATAGACCTTCTGGTGCAGGTTGGGATGCCACATCCTGTTGGCGTTCTGGGGCGGTTCAGGATAGCGACAGTAGAAGAAGCCTTTGCCATCCTTCGTCCATGCAATGCTGGAGAACTTCACCCAGTGCACCTCTTCGGGCAGGTCTTCGCCCGTCTCGACGGAGCGTATGCGTATCCGCTGCCAGTCGGAGCCTGCGTCAGACAAGCCGTAAGCCAGCCACCGCCCGTTCTCCGACACCGACACGTTAGACACCGACACTGTGCCGTCTGGCGAGAGCAGATTCGGGTCTAACAGCACACGCGGTTTGCCAGTCAGTGTCGGCTGCCAGTAAAGCACCGACTGGTTCTGCAGCCCGTCGTTCCTGAAGTAGAAGTAACGCCTGCCCCGTTTGAAGGGGATGCCAACGCGGGGATAGTTCCATCGGCGTGTCAGGATTCGTTTCAGTGGCTCGCGGTGCGGCAGGTTGCGCAGGTAGGGCAGGGTGAGCGCATTTTGCGCCTCGATCCACGCCCTGGTGTCGGAGGATTCAGTATCTTCCAGCCAGCGATACGGGTCGGGCACGAGGGTTCCGTGATAGTTGTCCACCACGTCCGCTTTTCGGGTGGGCGGATACTGCAACGGTTGTGCGAACGCCTCCACAGTCCACAACGCCAGCAGCAAGATCGCGCCTATTCCCAGCACATCGGTCAGCGCCATGCGTTCTACCTCTTCCCGCTTGACATCTTCTGGATGTATTATAAGCGTGGCGTGGGAAAATGTAAACGGGTAGCGCCCGCAGTATCCCGTCTCCGAAGGGCGAGGGCGCAGTCGGGGTGTTGCATCGACAGGGCAGTATCGAGGCGTTGCGTGGGCGTCAGCGCTTCTGCGCGCGGCGCAGCAGGGGCGCACGCCCGTGCGCCCCTGCTCTGTACTAATCGTCGCCTGACATGCCGAAGTTGCGTACGAGGATGCCGAAGTCCAGTAGAGACACCTCCTCGTCGCCATCCAGGTCCGCGTTGGGGTTCCATTGAGCGTCTCCAGGTACGCTACCAAACGCTGCAACCAGCTCACCGAGGTCAAGCAGGCTGACCTCGTTGTCCCCATCCACGTCGCCATTGACTAGGCTGAAGTTCACTGTGACATTGCCTGTGATGGAGATGCTTCCTCTTACCTGTCTCAGCCAGTGCGACGCCTTCGCCGCTACGTCGAATGTGCCGGCGCGGGTAGTGCCAAAGGAGTAGGCGTTCCCGTCCAGCAACACAATGTGTGTCTCCAGCGGAGTGGTATCGCCCGGGTTGCGTATCTCGATAGTAACAGGCGTGTCAGTGGGGTCTGCGATGTAGTCCTGCAGTTCTACCCGCCCGCTGACGGTGTGTACGTTCGGCGCAACAGTGAGGATACCCCTGCCGCTGTTCGGGTTGAGCGGGTCGTCACCTGCGAAGATGACCTCGATGACGTGGTCGCCTATCGCCGCGCCCGACGGGATGGTATAAGGTACACTGGCGACGCCGCTGGAGTTGGTCACCGCGCTGCCAACGGGGTTACCGTCTACCTTGAAGCTGAGAGTACGCCCGATAATCAACGCGCCGTCGTGGGTGCGGGTGAGCTTCGCGCTCAGCGTCACCGTCTCGCCACGCACGCCCGACACGTTAGACACCGTGACGGTGGTATTGGCATAGCGTCGGAAGGTGGCGGTATCAGTGGTGCCGTGGTAAGTGCTGTCGCCCTCGAAGGATGCTTTCATCGTACGGTTGCCCAGCACGCCCGGGGTGACTATCCACGAACGAGTAGCCACGCCGGAGGCGTTCGTACTGGCGGAACCCGCCGAGTCGCTGTCCACGACGAAACTGATACCCTTTCCAGAAAGCGGCGCGTTATCCGACACACGGCGTAGGGTAGCGGTCAGTGTGGCAAACTGTCCGATGGTTCCGGAAGCGTTATCC
>JANWYZ010000410.1 GCA_025054895.1 bacterium
GACCTGCATTTTTTTGAACTCCAGCCCCGCCTCGGCAGCGTAGAAGGTGCGCAGCGACTGCTCTTCACGCATGACGAGACGCGCGCCCTCTGTGCTGAGACTGACCAACGCCGTGCCCAGCCCAAACGACATGAACAACACCAATAGCGACGTGACTAACGCCGTCGCCCGCTGTCTACGCTTCTGAGAGAACCATCGCCACATCGCGCTCACCTCCTCATCGGTTGCGCAGCACCACCAGCTCCTGCATTCGCACATAGCGGACACCGGAGGGCGTCTGACGACGCACACATAGACGCACAGTGACCGTCCGTCCGTTTGCACCCAGCTGGAAAAGGGGATAGGCAGTGCCTGTCTCGGGGTCGATGTTTGTCACCCCCTGCAGCAAGTCCACCGTGTTTACTGTCCCCTCGGCGGGATGCCATTTTAGGGTCTGGAAGGAGAGACCGAAAACACCTCTTGCCCCGTTGGGTAACACATACTCTACTCGGGTTTGTGAGCTATCTACGGTCACTGACTTCGCTCGGCGCAGCTCGCTGGTAATTCGTCGCATGGCGAGAGCAAGGTCTGTGGTGAGGTCCACGTCCGTCGAGTTGCGCTGCCAGCTGCGCGACGAAGTGCTAAGCAGCGGCATCAGCGCCATCAGCAAGATGAGCATGATACCACTGGCAACGAGCAATTCAA
>JANWYZ010000411.1 GCA_025054895.1 bacterium
GGAAATCTGGAGTCCGCAACGGCAGGCAGGCATCACCGAGTATAAGTTCATCGACTGGTATCGCGAACATCCTGTGGAGGACGACCTGAAGCTGCTCAAGTGGAGCGACGAGGTTCTGGGCGGCAGGGGCTATGTGGACTGGTACGAGTTCGAGCATCCGCAGCTGGGCAAGGTGGAACTGGGGGGCTGGGACGCGCTGTATGCGTGGCGCAACCCACCGCCTGAGTTTCTGGAAAAGGAGGTCGCGCTGTTCCCCGACTGGCTGGTGTGGCATTTGCTGATTTCGCCGAAACTGGAGATACATGAGGCGAAGGTGGAGCCGTTGGGCGAGGGCGTGTACAAGGTGCGCCTCGTGGTGCAGAACACGGGCTGGCTACCGACTTACATCACGAAAAAGGCGTTGGAGAAGAAGGTGGCGCGAGGCGTGATTGCCGAGATTGAGCTGCCCGAAGGCGCAAGCCTGCGTTCGGGCAAGCCGCGCGAGGAGCTGGGGCAACTGGAAGGGCGCGCCTACAAACCCAGCGCGGCGAATGTGTGGAACGCCGACCCCACCGACGACCGCGCCAAAGTGGAGTGGGTGGTGCATGCGCCCAGCGGCGGAGCCGTGCGCCTCACCGCCAAGCACGAGCGGGCGGGCGTCGTGCGCACGGAGCTGAAGCTGGAATAACGCTATGTCGTCGGC
>JANWYZ010000412.1 GCA_025054895.1 bacterium
CCCTGCTCGCAGGGCAAAATCGAGCGCAGGTGGCTAGAGTGGCGAAAAGGTGGTAAAATGAGTTCAGAACAGCGTGGCTATCCATCCTCTACAAACAGGCGGGCGTGAAAGAATACTGGCTGATAGACCCCGACCGCAGGCAGGTGGAGTTCCACGTGCTGAACGCGCAGGGGGTGTACCAGCAGGCGTTTGCCGGCGCGGAAGGCGAGTATTCGCGCTACGGTAGTAGAAGGCTTCTGGATACGGGTGGAGTGGCTGTGGAACCGCCCCCCGATGACCGAGGTGTTTCGGGCGTGGGGATGGATGTAAGTAGAAGAAGGGGCGCTTGCGTGCTTCATGACAATCGCCCCGTGTTTGTATTGCCGCACGTCAATGCCTTCATGTCATTCTGAGCGAAAGCGAAGAATCTCGTCTTGCCGTTCTATGGAGATACTTCGCCATCGCTCAGCATGACAGGAGCCTCGCCTCGCAATGCTTCCGGTAGCTCTTTCCTTCGACTCGCAAAAATATTATAGCACAGGGGAACCAGAGAAGATATTTAGCATGGTATAATACGAGTGAGTCATTACCGACAACCCAACAATTGAACAGGGAGGCGAATCATGCACAAGCGTTGGATGGCGATGGGAGCGGCAGCAGCTCTGGCAGTGGCGGCGATTATGCTCGTCTCTGCCAACCCGC
>JANWYZ010000413.1 GCA_025054895.1 bacterium
GCTGCCCTTCGCGAATGCTTTGGCGTGTGCCCTCAATCGCGTGCGCCAGCACCTGATTGCCCGAAGTCTGCCCCACGATTTCGAGCGTGCGCATCAACGGCACACCGCTGGAGACCAATACGCCCAGCGTGCGCGCGAACCGCGCCACCGCCAACTTCAACACCAGCTCGCCAAATATCGGGAACCTGAGTTTCAACCAGTCATACTGATACCGCCCCTTCGGCTTGCGAATGTACGCTTTGAGGGCGAACAGCACGCCTGCGAACAGCCCCGCCAGCGCCCACCAGTAGCCAATCAAGAAGTCGCTCGCGCTGAACAGGAACTTCGTCATCGCGGGCATCTCCACATTCATGCTGGCGAAAATCTCCTTGAAGCGCGGCAGCACGAACATGAAAATCGCCACCAGCACCAGAAACGAGAACACCAGCACCATCACAGGGTACATCATCGCCGACTTGATTTTCTGGCGCACTTCCAAATCTTTCTCCAAGAAGGTCGCGAGGCGGTCTAAAATCTGGTCTAAGATACCTGCCACCTCCGCCGCGCGAATCATGTTCACGAACAGGTCGGAGAACACGAAAGGATGTTTCTCCATCGCCTCGTTGAGCGCCATGCCCGATTTGACATCTTTGCGCACGCCGTCGATGGCGGTCTTGAGCGCGGGGTCTTTGGTCT
>JANWYZ010000414.1 GCA_025054895.1 bacterium
TGCCCGCGTCCCACGCGCTGTCTACGAGCACCACTTTGTCGGGTGGACACCTCTCGATGAACTCATACAGTCGGCGCGTTTCGGGTGAGACGTAGACGGGCAGGCGGATGTCCACCAGAAACGGCAGCGCACACGCCACCCAGATGGACAGGTAAATCCATCGGCGGTCGATGGTCTGTAAATGGGAAAGCCAAGATGTCATGGCGATACGTCCTCACCTTACCCCTGCGGGGGTAGTCCACTGTAGGTCTATGTTATCCATTGCGGGGGGAAACGCCTGCGCACGTCGGTACAGAGGGGATACCTTGTGGTGTAGGAACAAACACTATCCGCAACACCCCGAACACGTCAACCAGGTTGTGACTGACTTGCCTCGCCGTCCGTTCCTCATCACCCCTGTTGCGCCCCACTCCCGAGGAGATTGGTATGAGGCTACACTACGTCGCCAGCTCGACGGTAGACGCAAGTCAGTTTCGTGTTAACAATGAGTGAACCTGTATTACATGGTGAACCTCCAAGCCAATCACCAGCCAGTAGACAAGTGAAGATGTCAACCAGACTACTAATACCTCCGTGTAGCTGACCACCCTGTCTCGCGCGTAACGCCTTGCCACGAGCGCTGAGAGAAGCGCTTGGGAAACTCCCAAAAGCAGAA
>JANWYZ010000415.1 GCA_025054895.1 bacterium
CGTGGAGGGATTGCTATCCGACCCGCTACGCAACGAGCACAAGATTGCGAGCAACTTCCCTCGTACGCCGTTTACTAAAGCGGTACTGATGGCTGTGCAGCAGCACGAACACCATCGCGAAGCGGTACAGCGTCTTGTGGATGAGACCCTTCAGCGCGCCACAGCGGTCGATGGAGTCACTGGGGAGAAGGGACTGGCGAACTACGCCGCCTTTGCGGTGCGCGCTACGGCGGAACTCGTTGCCCTGTTCGCACGTACGGATGCTGGCTTCCTGCGCCGCGCGGTGCAACAGTTCCCCCTGCGCGATACCTTTCGCTTCCATCTGGACACCTGGGTGATGGAGCAGTACTATCCGCTCAGCGGAGACACAGGGCTGGTAGGACGACGTATCCAGGAATATGCCGCCGCCTCTTTCCTGCGGTTACCCGCGAAGATAGGTGGCGTGTTCGAACCCGACCCGGTGTTCACTCCCTCCATGTTTACCTTTTTCTGGCAACTGTTTGAGCTCACGGGCGACGTGGATTTCGTTCGGCTGCTGTATCGGGGCAACGGGCGCAAACTGACGGGATTGCCTTACGACCTCTTCGCCGAAAACCCCAGGGGGTTCCAGCAACAGGTGCGTCGTGTTATTCTTCAACATGGCGCCGAGT
>JANWYZ010000416.1 GCA_025054895.1 bacterium
GTAGGGTGGTTTGTGACAGAGTTAGGCGATTCGCTGACGGAATTGTCCTTGAATTGGCTGAGTGCGTCGCGGACGCGCCTCCGCCTGCTTCAGGGCGACTTCTGAACCACGCGCTCGTTAGACAGCAGAATTAGCAAGGCCTTCGGGGTCTGCCCTCCGTGTGTGCTCTTGCTCCAATCGGCGCGTCATGGGCGTTGGCGACATAGGCTGCGATGGCTGTTGGGTATATTTGGGTTATCTTTGGAAGGAGGTTGCGTTCAGTATGCACACACAATATCACTCTGGCACTATCTGCGTGCATGGCGGTCAGGAGGCAGAGCCTGTCACTGGCTCCCGCGCCGTGCCCATCTATCAGACCACATCCTACCTGTTCGACAGCGTTGACCACGCTGCGAGCCTGTTCGACCTGAAGACTCCCGGCTTCATCTACACGCGCATTATGAACCCCACGCAGGGCGTGTTCGAGCAGCGGATGGCGCTGCTGGAAGGCGGCGTCGGGGCGTTGGCGGTGGCGTCAGGGCAGGCGGCGGAGACGCTCGCGATTCTGGCAATCGCCGACACGGGCGACGACATTGTGTCCACCACCAGCCTGTACGGGGGCACTTACAACCTGTTCAAATACACCTTCCCCCAGAAGTTCGGCGTCACG
>JANWYZ010000417.1 GCA_025054895.1 bacterium
TGCCACCAGTACGATCCACCCGCTGACCGACAGTAAACGTGCAAAACGTCCCAACCAGCGAGGCAACTCAGAAGGTTGCCAGAGCATCGCAAGAAGCAAGGCGACAGCAGTTAAGGTGAGCAGGATGCTCCAACGGGCGATATCGGCTGTGATGAGTGAAGACGCCTGCAGGGTATACGAGCCAAACCCCAGCCCAGCCAGAACGCCTATCAGCAGCCAACTAGTGAAGTAGTGTCTGTTCATTGTAGAGTGACCTCCTGCATACGCCGTTGCTCACTGCTGTTGCCAGTTTGTTCATCACCCCCGCCGTGCCTAACGGGTCAAAGTGATGCCAATCCTTATTTCGCCGCGTCAGGCACTTATCCGACTAGCCACGCACACTGCCCGACGATATCACCCCCCTATGATAGCCTTCTACGCCAATGATACGCAAACCAGACCAGAATCCCCACATTCAGTAGGACAAGACAGACAGAAATCACCACGATGCCTGGCAGGCTGACCTCTGCGAGCCTCGTATACGCATACGTGACCAGACTGAGAAAAAGCAGCAGGGATAACCCCTTTCTCTCCCTGGTCCAGAAGCCCACTCCTTCCTCTCCTGAGTCCGTCATTCCTGGCGCCTCAGCCCCAACAGCAAACT
>JANWYZ010000418.1 GCA_025054895.1 bacterium
GGCTCATGCCTGCCAGCTCAGCTGCCTGACCGAGGGTGAGCTTCTCCTTCTGGAACAAGAGCACTGCCAGTTCCAGCTTCATCTCCTCTTCCGTCATGCGCGCCGCCTGCAGCACCTCATCCGGGATGACAAGGCTCATGTCCTGGCTCCTCCGCTACCCTGCGTTTCCTGTGTAAGGATACCCGCCGAAGACAAAACCGTCAATCCTCGCTCCCTACGTAGCGAGGCTCCGCCAAGCCGATGAGACGAGAGCGCACCGCTGATGCCTTGTTTGTAGTGCAGGCTTCAGCCCGCCCTGGTCGCGACGGAGCGCGACCCTCCAGCTCTACGCGCCTCCCTGGCAAAGGTTCGTAGTGAAGCACGTCAGTGCTTCTGAAGTCGGAGTGCAAACGCACTGACGTGCGCTACTACAAACAGGAAGCGCTGGTCGGGTTTGTAGTGCAGGCTTCAGCCTGTTCAAAACGCACTGAAGTGCGCACTACCAGCGTCCTGTTCGCAGTGCACGGCTTCAGCTTGCTCTGGTCGCGACGGAGCGCGACCCTCCAGCGCCGTCGAGGGGCAAGCGCAATAACGTGCGCTACCACGAACAGGAGGCGCGTCGCTTCTTTGATTGCCCACCATTGAAATGGTGGGCTATGGTGG
>JANWYZ010000419.1 GCA_025054895.1 bacterium
AGATTCGCAATCTGACCACGCTGTTCGTGATTGACAAAGATGGGGTTATCGTGATGAAGGAGGAGGGCTACGACCCGCAAAGCACGCAGAAGAAGCTGGAAGAGGCGGTGCAGAGGGCGCTGCAGAAGCCAGCCAAGCCAGTGGTGCGGTGAAGTCTACACGATGGGCTCTAACGACTGAAGATTCTCGCTCTCAACAGGCAGGAACCAGGGCTCTTCGCTCGAAACGAGCTCACAACGGTGCACGAGGGGATAAGTGATGGTGAAACAGGTAACCTTGCAGGATGGCTACAACGCGCTCGTCACAGAGGGCGAGATGGAGTATATCGAGTTCGGCGTCTTCAAAGGGAGGGAAGGAGATACCTTCTCCCACCATACGGGCGAGCGCGAGGCAGTGCTGGTATTCCTGTCCGGCAAATGTCGCCTGTGGGTCAACGGCGAGGACTACGGCGAGGTGGGAGGACGGCGCAGCGTCTTCGAAGGCAATGCGTGGAGCCTGTATGCCCCCAACCACGTTCAGGTGGATATCGAGGTGTTAGACGGAGCCGAGGTGGCTCTGAGCCAGACGCGGGCGGTCACGAACGGCGCTCCTCAGCTAATCCCCCCTGAGAAGGTGAACGTGCGCGATGTCGGCGTGTGGA
>JANWYZ010000041.1 GCA_025054895.1 bacterium
ACCGCTTCTGGCGGCGGTTTGCGGAGATAGAAAGGGTGGTCGCTATCAAGATTGCCCCCTTCAACCGCTACCAGACGCTGGATGTGGTGCGCGCGGTAGCGGAAGCTGGTCGCGACGACATCGCCCTCTACACTGGCAACGACGATAATATCGTGATAGACCTGCTTACGCCCTACCGCTTCACCCTTAGGGACAGGCAGGTAGAGCGACGCATTGTGGGGGGATTGCTGGGACACTGGGCAGTGTGGACAGAGCGCGCGGTGGATCTACTGGAACGCTGCCATGTCGCCGCACAACAGGAAACTATTCCAACAGACCTGCTGCGCCTCGCGGTGGAGGTCACCGATTGCAACGCCGCCTTCTTTGACGCCGCCAATGGCTTCAAGGGATGCATCGCAGGCATCCACGAGGTGCTGCGTCGACAGGGCTTGCTGGAGGGCATCTGGTGTCTGGACCCCGAGGAAACGCTCAGCCCTGGGCAGACTGAGGAGATTGAACGGGTATACCGAAGCTACCCCCACCTGAACGACGACGCCTTTGTTGCAGAACACCTGCACGAGTGGCTCTCGTAGCGAATACTCAGGTGGGACACGCAAGCAGCGTACGGCAGGGGCGGCAGGCTGCTACTCACGCTGCAGCGCGCGGCGGCGCCAGCGCGGGGCGGTAAGTTTGCGCCAGATGTAGCCCAAGCGCGTAGACCAGTTCGGGGCGCGGTACAGATCGAGCAAGCGGATGCCCAGATAGTGTAGCGAAGATCGCTTGCACATCTCAAATAACAGGCGCAGGCTGAGCGGCATCGGCAAAAAGCGCAAAGTTTCTACAATATGCGTCGGAACCGGTACCTGCAAGTACCGCGCCGCGTCATGCAGGGCGAGGTGCATTGGGCGTGTCGTGCCCAGCTCGTAGGCATCCACAACCACATCATGCCACGAACGCACCTGCGGTATCAGTAGCGCTACATCCACCAGCCATTTCAGCCCCTGTCCGCAGTGATGATAGTAAAAATGGGTGCACAGGTAATTCAGATGTGCTGGCACACTCAGCACAGGCATCTCGTCTATTCCCGCAGCCGAAACGAAAACCAGTTTCCGCCAAATCGCCTCTCGCGCAAGGGGATAAACCCCGGGCGCGTCCAAATGCGCTTCCAGCCGTAGCAACAGTGCACCTTCTCTACGGGTAAAAGAGGTCTCTGCGCGGTAACGTTGACCGAAGTGTTTACCAGCGATGTCTTCATCCTCCTCTTGCCAGCCCAGCTGCTGCATTACCGGCTTCAGGATGTTCGCATCCTCGTGATGCACCAGCAGGTCCACATCCTTCATCGCCCTCATGCCCATGTCGGAGTAAACTGTTGCCAGCAAAGCTGCTCCCTTCACTACCACAAAGCGCACGCCAGCGCTCTTTAGCGCTGGTACGATTTGACCCAGCTTCTCCAAATACAATATGTTGGCAGCCAGCTGGCTTTGATAGTCCGAGCGCAGGACATCTCGCACACTGGAAGGGGCATCGTCCGGTAAGAGTTTGTACAGAACTCCTGATACTCCGTTGAGGCGCGATTCGCTGATGAGTCCTTCCCAACCTGTATCATCCAGTGGGCGCCAGTCCACACACTGCCCCTGACACCACGCGCCAATCACCTGGCGCAGCAATGTGCAGCAATGCCTGTGCAAACAACCAGAAACGGAGTGTTCTCTCATCTGATACTTCCTAAATCTCGCCCGGCTTCACCACACCAATTTCCTTGCCATCAGGACGTACATTTAATCCCCCAAAGCGAAGGACAGCAACACCGGAGGCGTCTCGCAATGGAGTGCGCACGGTGATGCTGCGGTTGACAAAGTCGATACGCTCCAGTATGCCTATCGCCAGACATTCGCCCTCTGCGTTCAACAGACCCAGCAGCAGCTTGACGAACCGGTGCACTCCCGCAATGGTGACATGCGCCACCCGGAAAGTTTCCTCCACCATGACCAGAGCGCGCTCATCCACTACTTTATCGGTAATCACGAAGAGATGTTCGGAGGTGCGTTCCGCCCAGAACACGCGCGAACGCAGGGTCTCCTGCAGGAAGTGGATTTCATTCCATTCCAGCGGCGTACCCGTATTGAACCACGTGCCCTCGCAGGCGATATCGGACAGCGCGAACTTGTGTGGACGGGCGTCTTGAAAGTAACGAAAGAACCGCATCATGCGCCGTTGTTGACGCATTTCAGACGATTTCAGCATGACGGTTGAGGGCACTGGTAAACGGATGAGATGCAGGTTGCGCTTCTCTATCGGATGCAGAATGTGTTCCAGCTCGTCCTTGCGCTGGATAGCCACAACGAACTGCGGGCGCACTGCCTCTACCTTCGCGCACTTCAGGCGACGCGCCGCCGCACCGCCAACGAAGCCGGTAGTGTCCACGATAACCGATTCCGCTCCCGATTCTTCCGCTTTTGCCACCATCGCACGCACGCCGTTTACTGTTTCCAGCATCCGTCCGCGCGGCGTGTTTGCTCCTACAAAATAGATTGCCAGAGGCACCACGGCGTGCAATGTCGGCACAGGCACTTCTACTAAACCCATGCCAATGGTGGTGGGCGGACCTATCTCCGACTGCCCTACGTCGGCGTCCACCACCGCCACGCGGATGCCATGCGCAAGCTGACGGTTTGCCAGTAGTGTGGCGAAAGTGGTTTTGCCCACATCTCGCGCTCCCAACACCATCACCCGCGCCCGCTGCGCCGCCAGAGTTTGCAGCGCCTGTTCCCACTCAGGGTGTTGCTTGTGTGGTTCGTTCAACATTCTGTTCCTATTATACCGGCAAGATGTGCAACGCACTCAATCCACTATATATTAACCGCTTAACTACTCTTGATGCAACCTGTTAACAATACCATAGTCACAGTGCTTCTTGGGTGGAGCATCCCAAAGGCTATCGGTTGGCTACAAGCAGCCGTTTCCGGTATAATCTCAGCAGTACTGACCCGTGAGGCAAGCGCAATGAAACGTTCGACCTGGATAGCCATCTGTGGCGCGACGGCGTTGATCGCGGCGCTGCTGGTGATGTGGCGCGCGGCGGCGACACCGACACCGCCTGAAGAGCAAGTGGTGCGAGAACGGTTAGAGGAAATCCGTGCGGCTATCGAAGAGCGTGATCTGAACACCGTGATGGATGCTATTTCCAACGACTTCGAAGCCTTTGGCTACTCGCGCGAGCGACTACGTCTCGAGATAGCGTCGGCGTTTCGGCGGGGCACCCAACCGCACGTCAGCTACACTATCTCGGGCGTCAGCCTAGTGGGCAAAGAGGCAGTAGTGAATATGCACGTGGAAGTATGGTGGGAAGAGCAGGGACTGGTCAGCCGGCACGAGCCAACCGCGATACAGGTAAAACTGCGCAAGGAGCCTGCACGCAAGTGGCTGGTATTCCCCACTGAAAAATGGCGGGTGATAGATGTTGAGGGAATAAACATCGATGGGCTGGAATAACCGAGCAGAATATACCCGAGTAGATTACCAGGTACACACGTTTCTGTCGCACGATGGGCGCGCCACGATGCTGGAGCATTGCGCTCGTGCGATGGCTTTAGGATTGGACGAAATCGGTTTCAGCGAGCATAAGGATTTCGACCCCAACGATCCCGTAGTGGAGTATTTCGACTACGACCTGTTCATGGAAGATATTACCTACGTGCGCGACCTGTTCAAAGGGCGATTGCGCATCCGTGCGGGCGTGGAGATAGACTACCAGCGGTGGTTCGAGCCCGACGTGCGCGTATGGCTGAGCCAGTGTTCTTTCGACTATGTGCTGGGCTGCGTGCATTACGTAGATGCCCGGATGATTATGACTGATGAGTACGTGGAGCGGTTCCCTACCGCACGGGAAGCGTATACGCGCTACTATGAGGAGGTGCTACACTCTGTACAGAGCGGTTTGATTGACATTGTGGGGCATCTGGAGTACGCCAAGCGGCGCGGTGTTCCTCGTTTCGGCGTGTTCGAACCCATTCCTTACCGTGACATACTGTTTACGCTGTTTGACCTGATGGTGCAAAAGGGCACGGTGTTGGAGATAAACACCGCTGGTTTGCGGCAAGATGCCCGTGACCTTTATCCCTGCCGCCAGACGCTGGAATGGTATTACGAACGCGGCGGCAGACTGATCACCTTTGGCTCCGACGCCCACCATCCCGACGAACTGGCGCACTGCCTGCTGGACGCGGTACACACAGCGTGGGACATTGGCTTCCGCGAGGTGGCAGTGTTTGAGAACCGCCAGATGAGTCTGCTACCATTGTGTAAGGGGAAGAAATAGTCTCACAAACTGCGAATGAACCGCTCCGCCTCCTTCTCGTATGTGCGGAAGGGGTTGCGCAGTTCCAGCTGGCGTCCCTTGTCCACGTACACCATGTCCCAGTCCACGATGTAGGCGCGGTTGCGCGAGGCAAGCAGATGCTGGATGGCGCGGCTGCGCCCGTAGGCGCGGGTGTTATCAGGCGCAACGGTGGTGGCGTTCTGGATGTCGTCGTCGGTAACGATGCGCTTCATCAACCCCGCTTCCACCAACCCGTAGTACAGCCCTCGCGAGGGGTCGGTATTGTGGTACTCCATGTCCAGGCTGAACATCATGTCATCTTGCCAGCTCAACCCCTCCTGCTGGCGGAAGGTGTCCAGCAATTTGCGCTTCGCTACCCAGTCCAGGCGGTCATCGAGGCTCATGGGATCCAGTTCCAGAGCATCGAGCACGTATTCCCACTCGCGCAGCACCCACTCGGTATCTTCGTCGCGCCCGGCGAGATGCATTTGCGCCGCCTGCAAGTAGATGCGCTGCAGGTCTACAGCGCGAATGGTGGAGCCATCGTGTCGGCGCACAATCCAGCGCCAGGTGGGGTCGCGGCTGACGCTGCGCAACGCCTCCAGCGGGTCGGCGAGACGCACGTCAGGGCGAATCAGGTTGCGCTCCAGCAAGTCCAGCACCAGACTGGTGGTTCCTATCTTGAGGGCAGTGGCATACTCGCTCATGTTGCCTTCGCCGAACAGGATATGCAAACGGTGCATACCGTTGTGCGAGTAGTAGCTGTCCCACTTGGGGTTGATGATGGCGCGGTTGAAGCGCACACGCGAAGAGATGGTCTTCACAATATGGTCGGCGCGCTGCGAGAGCTGGAAGTCCACCGTCGGGTCGATCTCCACCGCGTAGAAGCGGCTTACCCATACATAGTCCATCTCGTGCTCGCCGAGGTCCATGATGTTGTTGGAGAAGTCGTTGTAGTTGAGGCGATGCCCGCCCACGCGCCCCGTGCCCGCAAAAATCTGGCGCGTAACGAGGAACGGCAGCAGGTTGTACAGCGAGTCGAGGAAGTAGCGGTCCTCGATGCTTACCAGATAGTTCTCGTGGCAGCCGAAGGTGTGTCCGCCGAAGTGGTCCACTGCATTGTTATAGAAGGAGACTTTGTGCTGCCAGTCCAGCGCTTGCAAGGCTTCGTTGAGAATGCGTTGCCCTGCCTTCTCATGCGCTACGATATCGGACAGGCGCGAGCATTCGGGGGTGGCGTACTCCTCATGGTCGCCCACTGCGTCGATGTAGAGACGCCCGCCGTTGACGAGGAAACCGCCGCCGCGCGCGGGTTCAAAAGCGAAGTCGCGGCTGTGCAGGTCGATCAGCCCCCGACGCAGGCGGTAGAACACACAGTCCTTCACCTTCTCTACCACCCTCTCGGGCCTGCCTACGCTCTCGTCGCGAACGAGACACCCAAATTCGGTTTCGATACCGAATATACGGTTTTCCATTTTACCTGCACCTCCGCGTTTTCTCGCTGCTACGTTCTCCCCTGGGGCGAGGCTCCGCCCGAGCCGCCATTATTTTCTCAGGTTGGCTCCTCTGTCATGCTGAAGGCTGCGACTATGGCAAAGCCGGACGGACCTCTTCCTCTTTCAACAGGCGGAACTTGCGCTCGCGCCTGGTGAAGCGGTCTAAGATAGCCGCTTCCACCTGCAAGTCCTCCAGCTGCTCGCGCAAAAAGGCTTCGATGCGCTCGTCAGTCAGGCTTTCTGCCCCCCCTTCCTCTAGATGCGCATCCATCGTCCATAGTCTGCCCACTGTCCACGCCCGAAGAGCGCGGCGCAGCGCCCCGTGCAAATCGGGTACACCATCCACATCTTCAGGAAGCAGCTGGCGGACCATTTGCTCTTCTGCTTCAGGCGTACCTGCCACTGCCGCCGCCCACCCCAACGAGACGAACTCGCCGTCGTAGTTGAGTGTGTAGAACAGGTCTTCTTCCGGCGCCTTGCCCATCTCCGCAAACAGCGCGCGCACGACGAAGGGCGCATTGAGCACGTCCCCAAACGCCCGCTTGATGCCAGGGCTAATCGCAAAGCCTACCACACGCTGGATGGTCACGTCGTCGGGGCTGCGGGCGTAACCCTCCTGGTGGGCAAAATCTATCGCTCCCACGCGGATAATCTCCAGATCGCTTCCGTTACCCAGCCCCGAGAACATCAGACGGTCGTAAATCTCGAATATCTTGCGCTGGGTGCGACGCAAGGTTAATAGAAGCACCCCGCCATCGTAGCTGATGCCCGCGACAGGGCTACCGTCGCGCAGACGTTCCTCGATATACTCTACGCGATGACGTACGCTCTCGTTGAAATCGTAGGGCGTGTAAACCATGATCGCGATGTCCTTAAGCTCCCTTGTGATTTGGTGGTATGGAGGCGCAGCATAACGCCTGAACCGCACCTGGCAGAGCCGGTAGCTACCGCATCAGGCTCTGTTTGATTTCTGCCAGCTGCTCTTCGGACACATTCAGAATGCCGTCCGCTGTAACCGCCCGCGCCACTGGCAATACCTTCTCGATGCCTGCCGTTGCGGAATCGAGGTCGGCGGCGATGTCGAGTAGTAGCAGGCACTCGCGCAAAGCCTCTTCCAGCGTCATCTCGTGGAAAGGTCCTTTGGTTTTCAAGATATAGTCGAACACCCCGCGGATTCGCTCGGATCCCGAACCTGCCGCGCCGAACTCCACACTTTCGAAGCGTGCGCCCATACCGTCGTAGAAGAAGATACGCCCTTCGTTCCGTTCGAGGTCGTAGGCGGAAACGACGGGAATGAACAGACCGATGCCCTGCAAGGCAAGGCTCAAGTTGCCAGCAAGTGCACGCGACACCTCCGCCAGCTTACCTTCCAGACTCATCTCCTGCAGCTGGGTGCGTGCGTAGTACTTGAACGAGTGCTGCAGGTAGCGCACAATCTCCATCGCCCGTGCGTATGAACCTGCGATGGCGATAAGCGTATAGTCGTCCAGCGGCAAAATCTTCTCCGCACGGTCGTACATAATGGCGTTGGCGGCGGTAGCGCGCCGGTCGCCGACGTTGAGTACCCCTTCGCGGTATTTGAGCGCGATAACGGTGGTACCATGTACCTCCTGTACCGGCGTGTGCGCTGGTGTAGCAGCAACTGCTTCCGGCTCCCGCCATAACCCCCGCGCGCGTAACAACGCCATGAAGTCGCCAGAACGGTTGCTGGATAGATACTCTCCCACCTGCTTACTCCCCACTGCGCTGGCGGTAGCGTCGCGCCTGATCCGGGTCCACGCGCTTCATGCGCTTAAGCAGGTCGTTCACATCGGGGCGGCTCACCTTCGGCGTGGTGGGGCCGCCTTCTTCACCCCCTTTGCGTGTGATAGGGTCGGACGGGATGGTTCGGGTTAATCGGTCGTCTGCTCGCCACTGCATGGCTCTTTCCCTCCTTCTACTTCATGCTTGCGCGAGGCGTGCAACTCGCGAAACGTGTTCACAAACTCGGTGAGGTTGTGCGCCTTTGCCAGCCTCTGCACCTTTTGCGGCACACGCTGGGTCACCCAATCGCGCAGGTCTAACGTGACCAGCTGCTCGCCGAAGCTGAGCACCACACGGCTCCAGGTAATCCCGCTGATGGCTTCGGGGTAGCGTTCCACCAGCGCGCCGCGTACCCAGGCGCGCGTACTGTTTGGCGGGTGACACACCGCGCGTTCGATATCTTTATCCGTTACTACGCGCCTCACCGCCCCTATTTGTTCCAGCCCCGCAAACAAGCCTTCCTGCGGGTCTATACTATGATACGCCAAATCGAGACTTTGCACAATAGGCTCTCTCCATGCAACGCCCTCATTCTCGATGAACTGCTCCAGCAGTAGCCGCTTGGCTACCCAGTCCAGACTGTCTGCCAGCTCCTGCGGGTCGCTCTCCAGTGCGTTCAACGTGCTCTCCCATGCCATCAACAGCCATTGCGTCTCGGTATCGGCATGTGCAAACTGCTTTTGCGCCTCTTGCAGGTACAGACGCTGTACCTCTATTGCGGGAAGGGTACGTCCATCCTCCAGCTCCACCAGCCATTTCCACTCGGGGTCGCGCGAAAGGCGACGGATGGTCTCTACTGGGTTACGGAGAGCAACGCCCGGCTGCCAACCCTCCTCTATCAGCTCTGCTACTAAGCGCGTTGTACCCACCTTGAGCGCGGTGGCATATTCGCTCATGTTGGCGTCGCCACAGATTACATGCAGGCGTCGATAGCGCGAGGGGGTAGCGTGCGGCTCGTCGCGGGTGTTAATAATGGGACGCTGGTAGAGCGTATCCACACTCGCCTCGACGGAAAAGAAATCCGCCCTCTGTGACAATTGATAGGGCACATCGCCGAAGACGCCAGGCGTTTCCACCCCTACCTTGCCTGCACCTGCATACAGGATGCGTGTGACGAAGAAGGGCATCATCCCCCTGATAATGTGCTCAAAGGGCACACTGCGACGCATCAGGTAGCCTTCGTGGCAACCGTAGCTTGCGCCGTGGAAGTCGGTGTTGTTTTTGAAGATATGTACCTTCAAGCCGGTACGGCGCATATACTCCTGCGCACAGCGCCACACGATGCGCTCTCCCGCACGGTCGTGCGCCACCAGCTCGCGCAGGCTGACGCACTCTGGGGTGGAGTACTCGGGGTGACCGTGGTCGTTGTACAGGCGTGCGCCGTTGGTCAGCACGCGGTCGCTGCGAGTGTCTGCAGACATGCTGGCGGAGGAGTCGCCCTCGGCGTCGTACTGGGCGTCTACGGGGTCGGTTTGTAAGTGATCCACGTAGAAGCCGCGCGCGTCTTTGCGCGGGTCCTCACGGCGATAGTCCCATGGGGAGGCGAAGGCGGAGGCGTTGTAGCAACGCACCACCTCCGCCGCCTCAAAGACCAGTTCGGAAGGGTTCTTGCCCTCGATATACAGTCCGTATTCGGTCTCCAGCCCGACGAGTCGTTGCATACCCCCACCGCCTAAATGATGTTGCGCCGGCTTGCCGATTGCCGTTCACGGTCCTGCGGGCGAATCGGACGCACATCCGCTACGTTGTCCGGCTCGTAGTCCAGTAACTTCAGCCAGTCTTCCTGCGAGTCGGACTTGGGGAATATCTCGCTCTCCTTGTACTCCATGCGGATGGCCTGCTGTAAGTCGGGCAAGGAGATACCGCTGTCTTCGCCGCACTCGATGGCTCGCTTGATGGCGTAGTCTTTGGCGCGGTCGACCACCGACTTCAGCAGCGCGCCGCTCACCAGGTCGCGCCAGTAGAGGGTCTCCACCGAACCGTTGCGCAGATATACCTGCACGAATTCGGTATCGGAGTGCTTGCGCCACAGGTACTCTATCGCGCCGTCCACCAACGCCTCGCGCGCCGTTTCTTCCGAACCGTACTCGCGCACCGTCGCCGGGTCAAGCGGGATGTTCTGGTGCAGGTAAATCGACAGGATATCGCGCGATGCCCGCTTGTCGGGGCGAGAGACCTTCACCTTACGGTCGATGCGTCCGGGGCGGAGCACCGCCGGGTCGATGTAGTCGGGGCGGTTGGATGTCAGCATCACCACCACGTTCTCCAGAGTTACCAGCCCATCCATCTCCGCACAAAACTGCGGTACAACGGTGTTGGAGATGTGGGTGAACCTGCCCGAATTGCGCGTGCGCAGGATGGACTCCGCCTCGTCGATGAAGATGAACACGAGGTGTCCTTCGCGCGCCTTCTCGCGGGCGGTGGCGAAGATTTCGCGCACCATGCGCTCGCTCTCGCCCAACCACATGTTCAGTATCTTCGGACCGCTGATGTACATGAAGTATTCGCGTACATCTCGGTGCAGCTGCTTACGGTACTCCTGCGTGAGGTTGTAGGCGGTGGCTTTGCCGATAAGCGTCTTGCCGCAGCCGGGAGGTCCGTACAGCAGGATGCCCTTAATCGGTTGTTTTTCGAACTTGCGGAACAGCTCGGGATGGAGCAGAGGCAATTCGATAGTGTCGCGGATGACGCGAATGGCTTCTTCTTGACCGCCAATGGCGCTCCACGGTATCTCAGGCACCTCTTCGAAGTAGTAATCGCGCGTTTCGCGCTGCGCGAAGTGCTCCAGGGCGACTTTCAGGTTTGGCTCCATACGCACCTCGTCGCCCGGCTTGATGGTCACGTCTTGCAGTTCGTGTCCGCGCAGCACCAGCCGTCCCGACATACCCTGCGGGTCGGATGCCACGCGCAAGCGCCCGTCCTCCAGAACTTCCTGAACCTTCACCAGTGGCCCCTGTGGGTGGTAGCCCAGGTCGCCTACTACAGCGAACGCCTCGTTGATACGCACGCGCGTTCCTACCTTCAACGTGCTGGCGTCCATCTTCGGGTCGATGTTGGCGTAGTACTCGGTGTCGCCGACGGCGATCATGGCGATTCCTTCGGCAGGTGAACCCAGGTACACGCCGATTCGATTTGCCGGAGAGGTGAGCTTTTCATAGACCTGCTCGTACTCCTGCAGCGCTTTCTGCGCCTCCTGAAACTGTTTCTCGTCCACCTCCAGCTGATGGCGCAGCAACAACAAGTAGTTGAGGAGCCGAGCATCCTGCGGTGGACGAGCGCGGAGGATTTCGTCAAGTAACGTCAGCGCACGCAGGGAGGTCTCCGGCGGCTGAAACTCTTCGTACTTTTCTTCTTCGTAACGGTCGCGTTTCATCTTCTTTGCCCCCTGCGTCCCGACGCAGATTGGTCGCCGTCGGGTGTGTACTGATTATACCCGAACGGTACGCCTTTCGGAAGCCCCTTTTGCCCGCAGAATGTATAGAATCGCTAGAGAATCGGAACAATGCCTGACCTACATGCAGGATGTACGTACCGCCGGTGGTCTGTTAAATCTCCTTTTCTATCTGGATAAAATCTCCTTAACACTGCTCTGGTAACATAATGGTGACACAAACAACCTGAGAGGAGGTGCATACATGCGCTCTCGCAAAGCGTTCACGCTGATTGAGCTGCTCGTCGTCATCGCTATCATCGCCATTCTGGCAGCAATCCTGTTCCCCGTCTTTTCACAGGCGCGGGACAAGGCGCGCCAGGCAAGCTGCCTCAGCAACGTCAAGCAGCTGGGTACGGCGATGATGATGTACGCGCAGGACTACGACGAGATGCTCCCACGTAACGCCTACGCCGACCCACCGCGTGTTGCGGAAGGCGCTCACTTTACCAACTGCTCCACTCCGCGCTGGATGGACGTAATCCAGCCTTACGTGAAGAACATCCAGATTTTCAACTGTCCCAGCGACCCGTTTAGCCCGATTAGCGGCATCTTGTGGACAGGGCAGCGCCACACGCTGATGGAGAACAGGCGTTATGTCTTCCAGCCCTACTCGCCCGACGGCTCGCAGGTATTCCGCGAGGCGGACTGCGGCGACCCGAACGGTACCACGAACGTTGGGCGGCGCTTCGGCAGCTATGCCATCAACAACATGTACTACCTCGAGACCGATAACTTTACGCCGCCTAACAACCAGCCGATGGCGCGCATTGCCCAGCCCGCGGATACCGTGCTGTTGGCAGAAGTACAGGGTTACGGGCAAAGTGCAGACTTCTATCGCCGCGACCTGGCAGACCCGCAGCCAACCACGCCACACGAGACCTTCCCGTTCCCTGCGCTCATCAACCGCCGCAACAACGGCGCCATTCTGGGAAGGCACATGAAGTTGACCAACGTGGTATGGTGCGACGGTCATGCGAAGGCGGTGCGTCTGGAGTATCTGGGCGAAACCCATCCTGCTGTCTGGAACGGTCAGCAGTATAACAACCTGATGTTCCGGTTCACCATAGAGGAAGATTAAGCCTGTTCACCCCCTTTCCGTGATGCAGCGGTTGAAGCCTTTCCCGCGAAGGAAAGGCTTTTTCTGCAACTTTGCTACAGAGACATCTCCTGTGGACGCGCCAGAATCAAAGGGGAAAAGCGTGGACTTGTCGGTTCCTGAATGGGTTAGGCAACCGCTGTCACAGAAGGATATACATCCATATACACAAATCCATCCCTCTCTACCACCTCGCCTGTCCGCACCGCAATGGGATGGGTGAACATCGGTCCGGCGTAACAGAAGGTATGGTATTCGCCGTTTTCCCCGCAAGGGTCGGCGGAAGGCGGAAGCTCCCTCAGGAACGCCTCGTCAAACTCGCGTCCGATGAAAGGAGCGGGTATCTGTTGGGGGTCTACACAGGTGACCACCGCCCGCAAGCCAGAGGCGATCATGTCTTGCGCCAGCTTGGCGGTGTCGATACCCCATAGAGGGAATACGGGCTGGATTCCCGTGCCCGATAACTGTCGCTCGCGATAGTCGCGCACATCCTGCAGGAAAAGGTCGCCGAATGCGAAATGCGTTACCCCGGCGTCCTTCGCCCGGAGCACCACTTCGTGCATGGCGCGCTCGTACACTTCATTCGGGCAAGGATAAGGGATGGGCACTTTCCACAGAGGCAGCCCCGCTGCACGCGCCTGTTGTTCCAGCAACTCTTCGCGCACGCCATGCATGGACACCCTGCCGAACGCGGTGTTCACGGTAGTGACTAATCCTGTGATATCCCATTCGCAACTCTGGCGCATCATATACAACGTCCAGGCACTATCCTTGCCTGTGGACCACGAGAGGAGCACCTTCGGTTTCACCCACTACAACCTCCCCGTTCGCGCATCCACTGCCGCAGAGATGCGCCGTATGTACCCGCCAGCCCTAACGCCACCTGCGCTTCCAGGTAGCCCTGTGGGATGCCGATGTCCAGCGCCTCGCCCTGTATCTCGCAGGCGTAATAGCTGCCCCGTTCTACCAGCATCTGCTGCGCAGTAGTGAGCTGGAATTCGCCTTTCATCCGTTGTCCCTCAACGATGGTGCGCTCAAGGCACTCGAAGATTTCAGGGGTAAAGATGTTGATGCCGAAGAAGCAGTAGTACACGCCGTCGGGGAGAGTAGACATACGTAGAGAGGCACGCGCTTGCTCGACGGTAGGCTTCTCTATCATCGCGTGCACATGCAGGGCGTTTGCGGCGTTGGGCAGAGGAGTACCCGACAGCGTGCCGTACAGGGTGACGCGCTCTTCCGGAGTGCGGCGCACGGCGGAGAGGGTTCCGCTCGTCTGGGCATATACATCCAGTACCTGCTGTGTGCAGTTTTTTTCTCCGCGCGAGAGCAGTACGTGATCGCCCAAATACATCACGAAAGGCTCCTCCCCAACGAACTCTCTGGCAAGGTACACTGCGTGCCCCAGCCCCAGCGGCTCCTTCTGTACAATCGTGACGATACGCTCGCCCAGACGTTGCAGATGCTCTGCTTGCTCGAAGAGCAGTTGTTTATCATTGTCCCAGCTGGCTTCTTCGTCGGTCAGCGCGCCGAAGTAGGCGCGAACGCCTGCCTCTGACTCCGGGTTGACCACAATGCCTACCTGCTCGATTCCCGCGTTGACCGCCTCCTCTACCAGCAGCTGCAGGGCTGGTTTGGTCACGCCGTCGCGGTCTACAAGCGGTAACATCTCTTTCTGCAAGGTACGCGTGGCGGGAAACTGGCGGGTACCCCTTCCAGCCGCGGTGATGACCGCTTTGCGGATAGCTTTCATCGTTCTGCCTCTCCATGCAACAGTTTAAGCAGCACGGGCTCAATCGATGCACGCAAAGCGGGGTTCGCATAGCCAATCCACGCGACAGGCTCGCGGATATCCAGAGGTGTCCGCAATTGTTGTCCATACTCATCGGTAATAATGGCTCCCGCCTCACGGGCAATGAGTTCCGTGCAGGCATCGTACGGGTGCGCACACAGGGGAAGCGTTGTGTAGCCCAGATGGCGGAAGGCGACCGGTCGCAGGTCTGCGATAAAGCGATCGTGCCCGACGCTCAGCTCGTAGATTTGTCCACCTGTGCTCAGATACTGATCGGCAAACACCAGCGGGTTGCCTCGTACATCCAGACTGCCCAGGTCTCGGTAGAGACGTTCCTCCAGAGTAGCAAGCCACGCTTTGCCATCGGGGAAGAAATTGGCGATGCTGGCGAACCCGTAACGCAGGTCGGGCGCCGAAGATGGTCTGGGGCGGAAAGTAGACGTGCTGCCGTCCAGCAGGTTCCGCCGTTCGCCGAAAGCGCCTTGCCCACGCACTGCCCAGAGGGTGTCTGCCAGATGCTGACGGGTGGTCGGCAGCTCGGTCTGTATCGCAATTTGGATATCGGCAAGGGTGGTCTGTCTGCCGCGGTTGGGAGCGATACCTGTCAAGCACCACGCGCTGCGCTTGTCGTACATAATCATCCGCGAACCATCGATAGGGTCTATGACCAGAACAAACTGCCCTTCCTCTTCGTCTGTTCCCTGTGGTAGCGCCAGCCAACCATGTTCGGAAATGCCTTCCGCCACCAGCACGAAAGGCACATCCTGCGCCCATTGCTGGCAGAACTGCAGCAGCAACCGCTCTACCTGCACGTCTATACGAAACTGTGTGTCGCCCTCCGCGCTTTCGGTAGCTTGCGCCAGCCATTCGCTGGAGTGCTGCAGAAGCTGGGCGCGCACCTCTGAGCGGATTTGCTCGTGCAGTGCGCGCACCTTTCTGATAAATTCCTGCGCTGGATACGGCAGCACTTACTCGGACGCGCCCTCCGTCTGCATGGAGAGATAGTTCGCCAGCCCCATCTGCTCGATCTGGTCCAACTGCGCTTCCGCCCAGTCGATATGTCCTTCTTCCATCTTGAGGATTTTGGTGAGCAAGTCTACTGTGCCCTGATCCTGTATCTGTTGGGCAAGCGCTATGGCTTTGTTGTAGGCTTGCACTGCTTCTGACTCGGAAGTGGCTACACTTTTCACCATTTCGGGCACGGTTGCGCCGATGTTCAGCTCGCCCAGTTTGATATAAGGCTGCCCCTCGAAGAACAGGATCCGCTCGATGAGCCACTCCGCATGGTGCATTTCATCCATCGCGATTTTGCGGAAGTAGGCGTACAGCTTTGTGTATCCCCAGTTTTCGCACATTTCGGACTCCACCATGTACTGGTGGATAGCGGTGAGCTCGTCCGAGAGCAGCTCGTTAAGCACTTTCACCATTTCGGGATTGCCTTTCATGGTTCTCCTCCTTACAGGATTTGGACGGACGCGCTCTGTCGCGTCCGGATGTAGCACGGGCGTCCCGCCCGTGACCCACGCGCAGGATGAACGTGCCACTGGAGGGACGCGCTCTGTCGCGTCCACAAAGGGTCACGACGGAGCGTGACCCTCCAACGATTGTTCGCGGATGAAGAGACACGCTCTATCGTCCCATCTGGTGTATTCAATATGCAGATTCGTCTTTGCGCAGCAGCAGTCCTGCAAGATACTGCTCCGCCTGCTGCAGGCGTTCAGGCGTGCCCACATCGTTCCAGTAGCCCTCAAACCGAACCGCCCGCACGGCATCGGGATGCTGTTGCAGGAGAACCTGCATCGCGTCGGTGATCTCGTATTCCCCACGCGCCGACAGGGACAGGTTACGCAGCACCGGCAGGACAGCGGGGGAGAAGACATGCACCCCTGCGAGGTTCCAATGGGTGTCAGCACAGCGTGGTTTCTCCTGCAAGCGGAGCACCCTGTCGCCATCGAGCCATACGCCTCCCCCCTCTGATACGTCGG
>JANWYZ010000420.1 GCA_025054895.1 bacterium
CTTTGTGCCTGTGAAGGAGCCGTTCTATCGGCTGCGCAATCAGGGGATGGTGCTGGCGCTGACGCCCTATCGCCCGCCGCGCCCCGACGAGACGCTGCGCGAGGGCGAGGTGGGCATCCTGGTACGGCGCGACCAGCTGGAGCAGATGAGCGAGCAGGAGAAGGCGCAGCTGATGTGGGTGTGGGAGAAGATGTCCAAGTCCAAGTACAACGTGGTGACGCCCGACGAGATTGTGGAGCAGTACAGTGCGGACACGCTGCGGTTGTACGAGCTGTTCGTCGCGCCGTTCGATGTGGCGATTGAGTGGCGCGAGGAGGGCGTGAAGGGGATGTATCGGTTTTTGGGGCGCGTGTGGCGGTTGATGCGAGCGGTGCGTCCGCATTTTGTGCGCGAATGGCGTGAGGTGTTGGCGGGCGCGTCGCTGGGCGAGGCGGAGCGCGCCCTGCGTCGGCGTACCCACGCCACGCTCAAAAAGCTACACGCCGACATCCCCGACTTCAAGTTCAACACTGCCGTCGCCGCGCTGATGGAGTGGTTCAACGAGCTGGAGGACTACTGGAAGGGCGTGGGCGATGCGCCGTCGGCAGAGGCGAAGGCAGTGGTCAGCGAGGCGGTGGAGTGCT
>JANWYZ010000421.1 GCA_025054895.1 bacterium
GGCGGTAGGCGAGCATTACGGGATGGACATCGTGGGGAATGCCGAAGATACGCCCGCGCGTGGTGTAGGGGGCGAACCGCGCCTGCACGATGCGGTTCCACAGCCCCGTTTTGTGAATCCGCTCGGTCAGGTCGCGGAAGCCGATGCTCTCCAGCCTGCCCCGGAAGAAGCTGCCCGCCCAGCTAATCTCCACCTCCACGAGGTCGGGCACATCGAGGTTCGACCAGAAGGCGGCTTGCAGGCGCGAGGTGACGGCTTCGCCCGCCACAATCTGGATATCGACGGTTTTGCCCGGATGGCGACGCAAAAAGTCGGGCAACATTTTGACATAGGCGTCGGCGTGGGGCTTGGCGAAAGTCCATAGGCGCAGGTCAGCGGTCTGTTTTTGCCCGCGTCGTGCAGCAAGGTACACGCCGCTGGCGACCGCCAGCCCCGCCATCACGCCCGCCGAGACGCCGTACGGAAAACGCGCCATACCTGTTTATAATACGGCGCGTAGGCAGGCGATTCCTGTCAGTGATAATGCTCAGGGGTGAACTCTTCCGGCGGCGTTTCTGCCCGAATCCGGCGTACCGCGCCGTTGAGCGTGAGAATCAGCACCCAGCCGCGCGCGCCTGA
>JANWYZ010000422.1 GCA_025054895.1 bacterium
GCTTCCAGCGCCGATTGCGCCGCGTCGATGCTCGCGCGTTCGTCGGGAGCGAGCGTATCGATCTTGTTCAGGGCGACCAGCGCGGGTTTCTGCGCGAGTTCAGGCTTATACAGCTTCAACTCGCGCTGAAGCAGTTCGAACGCCTTTAGCGGCGGCTCCGTCGCGAACGGGGAGACATCGAGCAGGTAGAGCAACAGGCGCGCCCGCTCCACATGGCGCAGGAACTGATGTCCCAGCCCCACGCCCGCGTGCGCGCCCTCGATAAGCCCCGGAATATCGGCGACGACGAAACTCTGCTCCTGATACTTCACCACGCCGAGGTGGGGAACAAGCGTGGTGAACGGGTAATCGGCGATTTTGGGCTTGGCGGCGGAGATACGGCTGATTAGCGTGCTTTTGCCGGCGTTCGGCATGCCGACGATGCCCACATCGGCAAGCAGCTTGAGTTCCAGTCGGAGCGTGCGTTTCTCGCCAGGCAAGCCCTTCTCGGCGAATCGGGGCGCCTGACGGGTTGGAGTGGTGAAGTGAGCGTTGCCGCGCCCGCCTTTGCCCCCACGCGCCGCGATAAACTTCTGACCCGCACGCGCCATATCTGCCAGCAGGTCGCCCGTCTCGG
>JANWYZ010000423.1 GCA_025054895.1 bacterium
CCAACGGCTACCTGATAGCGGAGTTTGATGGCAACCGCTACACTATCCGCTACAAGGCGGCGCGACATCCTGCCGAGCACCAGATGAACATCTACGCGCCCGACCTGGTGTCCGTAAGCCAGCTGAAGGAGACGCGCGTGCTGGTGAACTTCTTCTTCGGCTCCGAGCGATGCAAGGTGGAGATGCGCGTGGGCAGGGAGGGCGAGTGGCTCCCGATGACGCGCGTGCAGGAGCCCGACCCCGCCTACGCCGAGATGAAGCGGATGGAGGAGCAATACACCCTGCCCGGTCGGCGACTACCTGGCTTGATGAACAGTCCACACCTGTGGGCGGCGAACCTGCCCGCTAATCTGACGCGGGGAACCCATGTGCTGTACGTGCGGGTAACCGACCTGTTCGGGCGCGTCTGGGAAGATCGGCGTATCCTGATGGTACAGTGACCTCGCTGAAGGGTTTGCTGACAGGGACTTTGTATCTGCTCCCGCTTCGCGTCTCCCAGTAGCAGATAGCTGCCTCATGGCGCGTTCCTCTGCCAGACGGGGCGAAACGCCCGAAAGAACCTTTGCATAAAAAAATTGTTCCAGATACCCTTTTCAAATCGCAAAAGCTGGTG
>JANWYZ010000424.1 GCA_025054895.1 bacterium
CAGGGGCAGGCGATTGGGGAAGATCGTCTGCAACGTGGCGATATTATTGTGGCGGTCGGGGAGGAGCTTGTGCGTGATGTAGCCGATTTCCGAAATAAGGTGGAGCGGGGAAAAGGGAAAGGGACCCGCAAGCTGCTACGGGTGCAGCGCGATGGGAAGGAACGGACAGTCTATTGGACCCCGGTCGAGTAGCGGTGATGGAAAGGGAACGCACGGCGACCTGTTCAAATTGTCAGGACAAATTATCAGACGTTTTGGTGGTTCAGAGGACCCCAAGACGTGGCGGGAGTTCCGTGGGGAGGGATGGCCGAGCGGTTGAAGGCACCGGTCTTGAAAACCGGCAGGGTCTATATGGCCCTCGTGGGTTCGAATCCCACTCCCTCCGTCGCTCGCTAATCTCGCCTGTAGGGTTGCCCGAGCGCAGCCGGAGGGGAAAGACGCGTGCCAGAGAACGCGAGAGCAAGCAGCGTGAGAAGGTAGGGAAGCATAAGGATAAGCTGATAGGGTATGGACGATCCTAACGCTTGCAGGTGAAATTGCAGAGCAGTGACAGCCCCAAAGAACAGTGCGCCAGCGCAGATGCCTAGAGGGCGCCAACGTCCAAAAAT
>JANWYZ010000425.1 GCA_025054895.1 bacterium
CTGCGCACGCTCCTGCGTGCGTTGCGGATTGCGCAGGCGATGTATCGCGTGATTCGGCAGAACCTGTTTTTCGCGTTCGTCTACAACACGCTGGGCATTCCCCTCGCCGCGCTGGGGTATCTGAACCCGATGCTTGCCGCGCTGGCGATGAGCCTCAGCTCCGTGTCGGTGGTGGGGAATGCACTGCGGTTGTTGCGTGGGTCGCCCTGACGAAGCACGCCATGTCAATATGCAACTTGCGCTGGGTGAGCAACAGAGCGCGACAAAGCTACGAGCAGCTTTCGCGAGAACTGCACGCCCGCTTGCACGCTTCTATGAACGCGACGGCTTCCACAGCGGAAGAAACGCTGGCGACTGCCGAGCTACACATTATTCTGGGGCAGCCACTTCGGGGACTGTCTCTGCTCAAGGAAGGTGAGTTGCCCGGCGAGTTCCTTAGTCCGCGTCGTATTTTACAGGCGCGTGCTTTTCGCACCATGCGCCTGACAGAGGTCGCTGCGCAAATTCTGTACCACGCTGTACAAAATGAAGGACCGAATCAAGACTACGACGCTTGCCTTGAGTTAGCCCGAATGAACTCCTTCCTTGCCTACGAAACCAGAGACC
>JANWYZ010000426.1 GCA_025054895.1 bacterium
GGCGATAAGCGCAGTCTCCACGCCCCGACTCTTGCCCAGCACCGCAACGCCCAGGTCGTTGGCGTCAACAATCGCCACAGGAACGCCCAGCCGCGCCGAAAGCGACTGACAGACGGCGTTCGGGCGTTCAGGCGCAAGGCAGGCGTACTGGTTATACGGCGGCAGGGTGTAGGGCGTGGGTCCATCGATAGCGGCGACTTTCCTGCCGGCGATGCGATAGAACAACCCGCGAATGCCCAGCGGGCGCGTGCAGGCGGCGACTGCCGCCGCCAGCAGGATGCGCGGCGCGCCCGCCTCGCGCAACGCCAGCTCCATCGTCACGGGGCTGCCAATGCCGATGCCTGCGGGTGTGCGCGTCACGAATCGGCTGAGCCAGCGCGCCAAGGGACGGGGCTGGATACTCTCTACGGGATAGACGCGCCCCTGACAGATGGCGACCAGTTTTTCGGAGATGACCACGATGTCGCCTGCCTGCAGAAGCGGACGCACATACTGGTCAAGAACCTGTTCGAGGCTTTCCAGAGGCTTCACGACATGCGTGCGCACAGGGCAACGCGCCCACACGACCCCCCGATAAGCGCGGTAAAGCTCCTTGCCCGGATTT
>JANWYZ010000427.1 GCA_025054895.1 bacterium
CGCACGCCGCGCTCCATCGCCTGCGCCGCCTGCACGGGGCTCAGGCTTCCCTTGAAAGCAGTAGGAGCGACCACTACTTTGCGGATGGTTCGCATCGATATAGCACCCATCGTCCCGCTTCCCTCTCCCGTATGAGGCGGCAGGGCAGGTCGTCAGGAGGAGGCTGGCGTTTCTCACTCAGGATGTAGCCGCCTCCTGCCGCTCGTAGCGCCTCGCGCAGCTGGTCAGGCGTGCCCGGCTCCGAAATCCGGGTAGGATGTCCCATGATGAAGCGCAGGCTCGGGCGGCTCGGCTCGAAGGCGTACACGGCAACATGTTTGCCCTCTTCCAGCGCGGGCACGAGCGAGCGCCCTAACCGATGTAGCGGCTCGATATCGTAGGCGTTCCAGCGGGGCAAACCGTCATGACCGGCTAAGAAGGCAAACAGCAACCCGAACAGCAGTGCCGTGCCCGTCACGCGGGGAGTGGACGACCATCGCACGAACAGCACAAATACGCTGAACAGGAACAGGGCTCCCAGCATCAGCGCGAAGGGAGCCATCCACGCCACCGCCTGCACGACATCAGTAGGCAGTCGGTTACCCAGCAAGGTCGCCTGCTC
>JANWYZ010000428.1 GCA_025054895.1 bacterium
TGTTTCGCGCTCCCTGTGGGGCGATGTGCAAGCCTCTGTTCGAGGCGCTGGCGCGGGTGGGCATCCGCTACGAAACGGGCACCTTCATCAGTGGCAGCGGCTACGAACATCTGCCCCATCGAAGCGGCGTCCTCGAGCCGAACTGGCTGGAGGATTTCCCCCACACTCCCTTCCGATGGTATAGCGACATAGTGGAGATACCTATCCTGAACGAGTACACGTGGCGCGGCGCATGGCAACGGGAGGCGGATTTCCTCGCGCTGGCAAGGGCGGACGTGGCGCGCATCGCGCAGGAGAGCGAGGTCGCCGTGCTGTTGACCCACACGCACGGCGTGGCGGATAACCCCGACTACGCTTTCCGACTGATGGACGCGGTCATCGAACAGGTGCAGGCAAACGGTTTAGGGGGCTTCGCGACGCTGGGCGAGCTGGTGAGGAACGGTGCGCTGGAGCAGGCAGTTCGGGGACAGGGACCAGACATCCTGCAGGTTTAAGCAAACGGTTCCAGTAGTGAGAGTAGGGATGCGCCTCGGCTTGCCGTTATTCTGAACGGCGTGAAGAATCTCTCCGTCTGTCAGCAGGAGGTGCTTCGCTAACG
>JANWYZ010000429.1 GCA_025054895.1 bacterium
CCTGTCATGCTGAGCCGAAGGCGAAGCATCTCTGAGATTCTTCGCTTGCACTCAGAATGACAACGGGTGCTCGCAATGACAAGGGGTTACGTCATGCTGAGCGCAGGTGAAGTGTCTCTTTGTGAGGCGTCAACATTGTACTCTCAACTGATTGTCAGGAGGCGATGCGTCATGGAAAAGACCACGCGCAGGGAGTTCATCAAACGTAGCGCACAGTACGGCATGAGCCTGTGGCTCGTAGCGCACAGCTGGAGCCCCGCCTACGCCCAAAACGACAAGCTGAACATCGGCATCATCGCCTGTGGGGGGCGCGGCTGGGGCAACATCGATGGCGTCGCCACGGAGAACATTGTGGCGATTTGCGACGTGGACGAGGGACCGCTTGGCGAAGCGGCAAAACGGTTTCCCCGCGCCTTGAAGTATGTGGACTTCCGCCAGATGCTGGACGAACGACATCACGAAATCGACGCGGTAGTTATCAGCACGCCCGACCACACGCACGCCGTCGCGGCGATGGCGGCCATGCAGCTGGGTAAGCACGTGTACTGCGAGAAGCCGCTGACCCACTCCGTGTACGAGGCACGCAAGCTGGCGGAG
>JANWYZ010000042.1 GCA_025054895.1 bacterium
CCTCGCCCTCCACTCCTTTTGTCACCCTGAGCGTTAGCGAAGGGTCTCAGATGCTTCGCCTTCGGCTCAGCATGACAGGAATGAGGCGTGGATCGTCGCTCTGATACGCTACCGCAACACCTGCTGCTCCCCTGTAAGCACATGCCTTACCACGAGCCGACTACCTCGGGGCAGGTTGCGTGGCAGGTCCAGCGCAAAAGTCGCCTGTCCGTCGCGCAGTAGCAGGTTCTGGCTGAGCCCAGCCAGCGGCTTGTCTTGTGCGTCTCGTACCTCGGCGCGCGCCGCGCTCCACTCAGGGGCGTTGGGCACGCGAATAGCTACCTGCACCCTTTGCCCTGCTCGCCACTGACCGTGTGTCAAGCGTACCTGCGGCGCACCTGGCGCTTGCGGCAGTACTGCCAGTATCTTTACTTCGCCCGCTTTCAGATCGAACACCACCTGCTTGCTCGATAGACGCTGACCCGTTAGCACGTCTACGACCACACCTTTGTCGACCTGCAAACGCACGCGCTCCGTATCTACTGCAGTGGCTTCACGCACCAAACCCACCAGCCTTGCGCCTTTGCCCAGCGACCGCTCCGCCCAGAGGCAATCTTGCACGGGCTGACCGTCCCGACGCACCGCTTTCAGAGGGGGAGTTACTCCTGCCCAACGCAGCACTCTGCGTAACCACTGCTCACGCTGTCGGCATCGGGCGTCGACCTCAGGGCAGGCGCGCCAGGTGGTTTCGCGCAGGTAGGTCGCCAGCGGCGTGCGTTGCAGGCAGACCATCCTGCCCTCACGTGGCAGAGGCAGGTCTGGCAGCTCCCATAGTTCGGGCGCGTTGGGCATCCCCGTCTTGCCGTTCGGCGAGCGTGTTATGCCTGCAAAGGGGCTATTCGGGCGCGGCTCCAGTCGCTGGTTGAACACAGCAGGCATCACGTCGGCTAACACCTTGCCGCCCTGTGCGAGGTAGCTCTGTACCGCCTTCACTTCCCTGTCGCTCATCGCCAGTGTAACGGGCATCAGCAACAACTTCGGGCGGTACTTCAACAGCCAGCCCTGTTCTACCTGACGTGCGTCCACCAGGGTAAACGCAACCCCAAACGAGCGCAGCAGACGCATAAAGGCTTCACGTTGAGCGTCCGCCTCCTTCTCCAGCCCCAGGGCAAAAGCCGCGCGGAGAGACGGCATGGAGAGATAAATCGCCACCTGCGGCTGAACACGCGGCGCGTGCAGCAACAGCTTGCCCAACCCTTCACGTAAGGGGCGCGAGAACCGTTGCAGGTCGCTGGCAGAAGTAGGCAGGGTCAGGTCGGGTTCTAGCAGAGAAGGCAGCCAGAACGCGCTAATGCCCTTGCATCCCCGAAACGCTGCGCTCCAGATGTTGAACGACAGGTTCGCACCTGATGAGCCGTAGCCCGCTGACCAGGGGGCGCGCGCCGTGTGGTCGGCGAAGTAATCAGTATACGAGAAGAGGGCGTCGAACTGCTGCGCCAGCGGATACCAGTCGTAACCGCCGTAGGCGAAGGGTTCTGGCGTGCCCGAAATAGAGAGGGAGACGTTGGGGTCTTGTTGTCTGGCAGTGTGCCGTATCCGCTTCCACACGTCCACGAACACGCTGTCCATGTACTCGCGGTGGTCTGCCCATCTTGTCCACACGCCGCGCGCCTTCGCCTCCTCGAAGGTGTCGGGTTCTACCTGTTCCCACGTGGTGTACTCCCGCTTCCACGCGCGGTTCATCGCCTGCAAGCTGCCGTAGCGCGTTCGAAGCCACTCGCGGAAGCCGCGCAGGCAATGGGGGCAGAAGCACCAGTCGAACGGCGCGTTGAAGTAGGTCAGGTTGTTCTCGTCGGAGAGGCAGTAAGAGAGCGGTTGATACTCTCCCAGCTGCGCAATGATGCGACTTATCGCCGTCGCCGCCTGCTCCCTTTGCTCGGGCTGGTTGGGACAAATCGGCTTGCGGTGCAGATGCCTTTTATCTCCCGTTGTTGCGTACGCGCTGAACCCTTCAGCGGAGCTGTACACCCCGTAGATACCAATGGGCACAAGCCGGAAATCGTAGCGTGCAGCAGTGCGCCACTCCTCTCCGTGTACGTTGAATAGCCAGGTGGAAATGCCCATCTCGCGCAGGCGTTGCGCCATTTTCTCCCACAGGTAGGGGCGGTAGCCGCTACGCCCGAACACCGTCCACATCACCTGTTGCCAGTCGTCCCAGCGGTGGTCCGCCGCCTGAATCACTTCCACCCGTTGTTCCGCCAGCGCATTGCGTCCGGCGTCTTCTATGGTCAGAGTGAGCGTTCCCCCTGTGGAACGCATGCGGGCAAGGGGAACCGAGAAGCGCACCTCTGCCGCTCCCGTCTCGGTGGCGATGGGCTGCTCGATGCGCTCCCACTCCCAGCCGTAGCAGTCTCGCAGCCGCTGCTGCAGACGATAGGTACGCCCCGGGTGGACAGGCAGCCCCGTGATGCGGGCAACTCCGGTCACCCTCCCGCCGCGTGGCGCGACGGGTTTGTCCAGCTGTACCTCCAGCCGCACCTTCCCCCACGTCGTGCTCAGGGCGCAACAGTCCAGGAGGGCGTCGCCATCTACGAAAGCGACCTCCAGGAAGAGGTTGCCCGCGATGGGGGGCTTCTTCGGCGCGAAAGGAACCACCAGCTGGGTGTCTGAGGGCTGTATTGTATATCGGGCGGTGGCTACCTCGCGCGAGAAGGCGTCGCGCCAGCTGCAGCGCGCTTGTAACACTTTGCCTGGGGCAGGGAACCGTAGCACCGCGCGTACGCCGCTGTCCATCTGCTCCGCCCGAGCGCCCTCCACGCGCCAGCGATTGGGCTGCACCGCATACAGAATCCACCGCATAACCGAAGCCAGCAGGTATTCGTGATAGTCGTATGTGAGGTTCGCTACCACACTCCGCGACAGGACAGGTGTAACGCCCGCACCACGCACTTCCGCAGTGCTCGCCTCGCTACGGTAAGCCACCAGAAGGGTGCGCCCAGCTCCGTGACGATGTTCGACAATCAGCGGGTAGCGGTTGCCCTGCACATCCTGCGCCTCCGCCATCACCTGACCGCCCTCCGCCTCTATCACGTGCAGGGGGAAGGGGGGTAGCGCCTCGGGATAGGCGCACAACAGGGATGTATCGCCCACAGGGCGCGCCGTCACCTCCCTGTCCGTCCAGCGGATGCCGAGAGCACGAGGCAGAGGGTCTTCGGGTTTCAGCGTCAGCGGCTTGCCAAAATACACCAGCGTCGCCCCCTGCTCCACCTTCTGCAGCGTTCTGGCGCGCTCTTGCTCCTCCAGACCGTCCCACACAGAACCGCTCAGCACGATGGCATCGAGCGGCTCCTCGATGGCGCTTCGGTAGGCAGCACGCAGCTCCTCGAGCGTCAGCTGGTCATAGTACTCGCCTGTCATGAATTTACAAATCCATTCGCTGGTGATGAACACGGTGTGCCAGGGGAAGCGAAATCGCTGATCCAACTCCACAATCTCTCGCTGCGCAAGACGGTCTACCGCAAAGAACACCTTCGCAGGGTTCCACAAGCGGGCAGCCCACCGGCGATGCGGGGTAACCACCTCCTTGCTGAGCCGGCGCAGATAATCGCGCTTCTTCGCCGCGTCTGCTTCGGGGTCGCGGGTTGGCGGCTTCTGCATCCACTTGCCGACCTTTTCCAGGGCAACATCGTCGAACCAGACCGTACCCATAAGGTGCAGCATACGCAGTTCGATGCTGACGGAGGCGGCGTTTGCGGGCGGCACGAACAGGTCTTCCAGCAGATACCAATCGCGCGTGCCCTGTCGTCCTCGAAACTGCCATGTTTGCAGGGCGCGCCCGTCCTTGTCGCAGGCGGTTACTACCACATCGGGCGGCCAGGGATAGCACCCTTTTTGCTTCAACCACACTCGAAAGCGATACAGGTAGCCCGGCTCGATGGGGATATGACGCTGGCTCCAGTTGTCGTTCGCCTCTGCGCCGATGATGCGCACGCTTCGCCTCCCTGAGTGGGCGACCTCACCGTCCCACGTACCCTGCCCTGTCGTACGCGTCCAGAAGAGCCAGTGCGCAGGCGCGTCTTGACCTTCTTCAAAGCTGGGGTTGCGAATCAGATTCTGCGCCATTGTAGACATGCTCCATGCCGACAAGAGGATCATCACGAGCAGTTTGCACATTGACCGCCTCCAAATCGTGCGCACACATGTTTTATAGATAGCAGCGATGAACTTGATACGCTCAGGAGCCAGCTGCTTCCTGCGTCGTACCGGAAAAGGCAACCACGTGAGGGGCAGCAAGCGATGCTTGCGACAGGACAAATCATGCTTGTTTGCATAACGAACGCGCAGAGGGTTAACGTGCGGGTGTCTTCTCGTTCCGTTTCTGCTCGTACATATCCTGGTCTGCCAGCAGTAGTAAGCTGGTGTCGCCGTTGGTGACGGTGGCACAACCGATGCTGAGCGTAAGAGCGAACGGGAGCCCCAGCTGTTCGGAGGCTTGCTTCAGTGTGGTCTGTAGTCGTTGCGCCAGTGTGCGAGCGCCCGCCTTGTCCGTATCCGGCAGTAGAACCACAAACTCGTCGCCTCCGTAGCGTGCGGGAATGTCGCCGCTTCGTACCTGTTGCAACACTTGCCCCACCAGCTGTAGAACCATATCGCCGGTCTCGTGCCCGAAGGTATCGTTGATCTGCTTGAAGTTATCGATATCCATCAGCAGTAGCGACACAGGGCGCGGATGCCTCTGGGCGTTGTGCAGAATCTGGCGGTAGACTGTTTCAAAATAGAGCCGATTGAACACGCCGGTCAGCGGGTCCTGGTATACCCTCCGTAGCAGCTCTGTTTGCGTCTCCAGCACATCCAGCGAGGCGGCGATCATCTGCACGGTCACCCGTAGCCATTCCACCTCTTCGCTGTTGAAGCCGCCGCGTGTCTTATCCCGCCACAGGAAGACGCAGCCTTTGACCATATTGCGCACGACCATTGCATCTGTCACGCAATGGTGTCCGTGCTGGTGGATGAGAGCCTCTATACCTCGTGTCCACACTTCCAGCCCGTTGCCCGGTGTGGGCATTTCCCAGAGCTGCTGATACAGCCATATCGGCACGCTTCCTACTGCAAACCGGTGCCACGAGTTGTTCCATGTCGAGAACCACAGCATGGTGCAACCCGTCGCCTGCATCAATTCACACAGGCGGCGCAAAGAGCTCTCCACTACCACACGATAAGCCTGGTGACTGGGGTCATCCGCGGGCATCCCTATCGGCGAAGCGTTCGCTTGCAGCAGGGTCTGCGCCAATCGCGTGAAGCGCGGCATGAGCTTTCGGTACAACGGGCGCATCTCCCCTACCTTGACCGCCGCGTAAATCATCAACAAAGGATGCCCAGAGCATGATACTGCGTAGCTCTGTCCACCGACTTGCAACGTCACCGGATGCTGTTGATTGCAAACGGCTACCGCCAGTTGTATCGCCTGTATCTCTACTACGGTCATGTTGCGCGTCACCAGCGTATAGGGTGTATGTTCGTGCTCTATCCACAATACGCCTGATTCAACGTGCAAAGCTGCTAGCATCGTGTCTATCAGCTGTTCCAGTGCCTTCGCTGTCGCGCGCGGCAAGGATGCCAGACGCGGGGCACCAGACGACCTGGCGTCAGCTATGCCAGCGTGAGGTATGGTATCACTGGCTATCATTGAACTCAACCTCCTCTTGATGCACTATGCAGCGCATCCTCCTCTCGATGTGTCGCCAACCAGGCAACAATCACATCTCGATGAAAGCGCCAGTGTTTTCCCACTTTGCGCCCGGGCAACCTGCCCTGTTCGGCTAAACGATAGACTGTGTGCACTGAGATTCGAAGGTATTCGGCAAGCTCGCGTACACTCATCACCTCAGGGTTTGCAAAGTCTTCGTGCTGTTTTTGCACTCGTTCGCTCATTTTTCGCCCTTTTCACATATATTTGCTGTTATTATCATCGGCAAAGTTCGCAGGGTTCTCTAGGGGCATCGGTGGAGTAGTAATTCACGTCCGGTATGGCGAAAAGAGTTTACGCTATGCACGTCACACTTCTGCAAGCGCATCCCTGCACTGCCCCAAGTATGAGGCGAGTAGCGCACGCTTTGCATCGCTACCTGCCCGTGCCATCAGAAATCCGCTATGTTAGCCCTTCTCCACCCGCCGTTCTGCGAAGCCGCCTTCCGTCATCGATCGTTCATCTGCTATATGTGCTACGTGTCCGCCAATATCTGCAGCGTCTGGCGACGTGCCTCTCGCCGTGTGACGTGCTGCACGTGATAGACCATAGCGAGTGTTTCCTGCTGCCTCCAACGCGCGCTCGCCTGAAAGCCGTCACCTGCCACGACCTGATCCCGATAGTCGAAGCAAGAGCTTATCGCCATGCGCTCAGCCGCTGGTTGGGGCGAAGGCTTTACCAGCTCACCGTGCAAGACATTACCTGCGCAGACGGCGTCTTTGCCTGCAGCCATGCCACCGCCAGGGAGGTTTCACGTATCTTCCATATCGAACTGCAGAAGCTGAGGGTAGTATACGGCGGCGTGGATACCGATTTCTTCTTCCCTCTAGCAGAGCATGAAAGACGTTACTGCCGACAGAAAATGGGTTTTGATACGCGGGAGATACTCGTGCTACATGTTGGCTCCAACGCGCCCTACAAGAACATTCCCACTGTGGTGCGTACTGTGGCGTACCTGCATCATAACGGATATCAGGTACGGTGGGTAAAGGCAGGGCAACCGCTGTCCCCGTCGCTGCAGCGGCTGGCTCGAACTCTGCACATTACCAATTGTATTCACACCGAAGCCTATGTGGACGACCGCCGCCTGCGCGAGCTGTATCAAACCTGCGATGTGCTGCTTTTTCCCTCCTTACGCGAGGGCTTCGGCTTGCCGGTGCTGGAAGCGATAGCGTGCGGTACGCCCGCTGTGGTCGCTGATACTCCTGCGTTGAGCGAATGGGCTGGCGCGGTGTGCCTCAGTGCGCCGCCAGACGATATACGGGCTCTGGCGGAGAGCGTGCTGCGCAGTGTGGAGGAAAGAAGTTCTGTCGGCTATCAAGCGCGATTGCGAGAGTTTGCCATGCAGTACAGCTGGCAGCAGGCTGCTCAGCAGCTGGTGCAATCGTATCGTGAGTGGGGGGCGTTATGAGGGTGTTGTACGTGAATCAGTGGAGCGGGCTGGGTGGAGCGGAGGTGAGCCTGCTGCGCCTGCTGGAGCGGCTACCCCGTGAAGAGGTGCAACCCGTTCTTGCCTGTCCACCCGGCGCGCTGGTTGAGGAAGCGCGCGCAATGGGCGTGGAGACTGTGGCGGTACGGATACCTCCCCTGAAACATGGCTACAGGCTTGGTGCTGAAGATATCCGTTGCCTCCAGCGGGCGATGACCTCTTGTGACCTCGTGCACGCGTACTCCGTGCGGGCAGGTTGGTACGCCGGTCGCCTCTGCCGTCAGCTGGGGCTGCCGATGGTCTGGTCGATACATGACCTGTTTACCCTGCCCTGGCAGAAGCTATGGCTGCGGATAGTTGCATGGCGTTACGCACAGGCGGTGGTAGCGTATTCACGTATCCTGCAGAAGCAGTTTGGTGATGGACTGCAACATAAGGTACATCTGCTGCCTCATGGAATAGATACGCAGGTGTTTTCACCTGTGGATGCTTTACAGCGTGGACAGCAGCGCTGGACATTCCAGACCGCTGAGGACGCTTTAGTAGTGTTGCATGTGGGGCGTCTGATGCCGTTTAAGGGGCAGCATCTTTTCTTGCGCATGGCTCAGGTGCTGGTGCGCCGGTTCCCGCCGGACTACGCGCTTACCTTTTGGCTGGCAGGCGACGCCAGCATGGGCGACCCAAACTACGCTGTGCAAATGCGCGAGCAGGCAAGGGATATCGATCAGCAGGTACGCTGGCTTGGTTTCCAACGTGATATCGCACCTATCATTGCTTCAGCCGATGTGCTGGTACACTGTAGCACGCGCCCCGAGCCATTTGGGCTGGTAGTTCTCGAGGCGATGGCTTGTGGTACAGCAGTGGTCTCGGCGAATCGAGGCGCCACAGCGGAAATCATCGAAGACGGGCGTACCGGGCTCGTAACGCCTCCTAACGATGTGGCTGCTCTTGCTGAAGGGGTACAAACCCTGCTGACCAACAAGCTACGCAGGCAGACAATGGCCGCTTCTGCCCGTCAGGTGGTGTGCGAGCGCTACACCCTGCAACAGCATGTACAGCGGCTCATCGGAATATACCGCACGCTACTGTAGCCCCCGTTGCCACCGTTCGAAGTGTTCTCGCGCCAGGCGCTCCCATCCCTGGCGAACCAGGTTGAGCCCGAACATATACAGCTCGAACCGCTCAGATAGCCGTCGGAACAAAGGCGCCTCGTGTCGCCACTCACCCTCTTCAAAGGTGGACACAATATAATACGACTTCTTGCCCTGCTGCACGTAGTCGATAAGTGCATCTTTGCTCAGGGCGTGGCGCAGCCGGGGCATCGCCTCAGGATACACCCCGCACCAGAACAACGTAAAGTCGCCGATATGGCGATGTACCTCACGCTCACGGGCGAAGGATGTGGCGTTAAGCAACAGGTCGCCTTCCGCCAGCATCTCCGCTACCTCCCGTAACACTTCGCCACGGGCATTGCGGATGCGGTACACGTGATCGATATGGGTGAAGTCGGTCAACAGGTTTGCCATATAGCGCAAAACGTCTGGCTCGTGCTCCTGCAGCACGCGCGTAAACGCCTGCTCCACCAGCGCAGCAAACAGGTGTTTGAGCGGATGTCGTTCCGAGACAGGTTGTGGCATCGCCTCTCCCTCCTGCATGTGCCTCTCTGGAGAATCTTGCCACATTTACCGTAATCCATTATACTGTGACCGTTGGGGAAGAAGTTCCGTTCCGATATCCCTGCGGAGGCTGGCGAATGTCTCAGAACGGAAAGAGCGATGAGCGTCCTGCGCTGGACATGCCTTTGTGGATGATTGTGCTGGTGATTGTGGTCATGTTGCTGATAGCGGTCGTGGCGTTCTGGCACAGCGCGAAGGTCTCGTATGAATCGCTACCGCGCAACCAGTCGGCGGTTGCCCGTTGAGGAGGACGCCGCCGAAACATCTTCTGCGCAATGTATCAGATCAGGGCGTGTCGCTCGCTCAAATCGCCCTGTCCGGTCTTTGCGGTTGCTCGGTGGTCGCCCGCACCCGGATTGTGCCTGTATCGTTCACTGGAGCATCCACTTGCACTACAGGCAATAGCCCTTCTACCTGCGCCGCGCCCGGCACCGGCGGCAGGCGTCGCGCCTCCACGCGCAGCAGCAGCACGTAATCGCCATACGGTAGGGGAGGAAACTCAAATCGCCCTGATGAGTCCGTTGCCACCACCCCTGCCACCGTTCGCCAGGCAAAAGGTCGCACTACCAGTACCTGTTGCTCGCCACCCGGGCGATTGAGCGTGAACGGCAAAGCGTTCTCTCGGCGGATAACGCCCACGCGCACACCTTCCGCCGGTCGTCCGTTCCACACGATTCTGCCTGTTATCTTGCCTGTGGGTGAGGCTTCTCGGCGCATCTCCTCCGGTATCTCGCCGCGCTCGTACCATTGCTGCGCCTTGCGCTCGTCGCCGAAACGGGCGTACAGGTCACCCATTATCTGGCAGGCGCGCTGTGACTGCCGGAAGGGGCGGGTACGTGCATCCAGCCAGTCCAGATAGCGCTTTGCCTCCGGCGTCACCGCGCAGTTGGAAAGTGTTTCCACCATCAGCTGCACGAACTGCAGGCGCGGGGCGCGTTCGATGCACAGGCGGTCTACTTCCAGACTGCGCACGGGATCCCAGTCAATGGAACGCACGTCGTGCAGGTGCACCAGTAGCGAGCGCGCCAGGATAGTCTGGTAATCCCTTGCCTGCAAATACTGCTCCACCTTGTAAGTCACCCCCGGCTCGTTGGGAAAGCCTACAATGGTCTGAAAGGGGATTCGCGCCACGCGCGTCTTGCCGTCGGATGTGGCTAGCAACACCGTGTCGGTTCCTGCTACGCCAAAGGGGATTTGCTCCGCTTCCGCCATGCGTGGCAGCGCGCGCTCATAATCCATTCTGCCGATGATGACGCCGTAAAACAGCCACACTCCTGCCAGAGTTACCAGCGACAGAGGTACCAGCGCCGCTGCCAGCGCACGTATGCGCTGATGATAACTTTGCGCCGGGGCAACGATCGCTGTCCAGAGGCTTGCCCAGCAGAAGCTGCCTACCGCCGCAATCGCGAGGGAGACGCCGGTGAAGGTCAACCAGCCGCGTGGGTTCAGGTCTGCCAATCCCTGCGCGCCGCCCAGCGGTACGAAAACGGTAGGGAAGTCGAACATGAATCGATAAAGTGCGGCGCCGAAGTCGAAACCGGTGAACTGCAACACCAGCGCGCCCACCAGCCCACACGCGATCCCGCCGCCTGTTAGCCTTGCCAGCGCCCAGCCGTTTACCCGCTTCCTGTGAAACAACCAGCCTGCTCCGCCGTCTTCGGACCAGAGCAAAGCGGAAGTGAGGCAAACAGCCGCGCAGAGCAACATCAATCCCTGCACAGGCAATTCGGAGGGGTTCCCGATCCACAGTACTATCAGTAACTCGACGAGCAGCCATACCGCTGTTAACGCCGAGAGGCGCAGCAGGCTTCCCCTGTCGCCGAGCCAGACGAGGACGGAGGGGGTTGCCAGACGCACGGCGATTACGAGCAAAAGCAGGTAAACCACCGCCAAAAGCGTCGGGCGAACCTGCAAGCCGCTCGACCCCACAACCGAAATCCAGCGAACCAGTGCAGAAGACCACGCGAGCGTGTCCGGTATGGGTAGCCCAGAAGCGTCCAGAGAGCGCAACACAGCAGGCAGGATACGCAGTGTTTCGATATGCACGCGCAAAAAGGTAGGTATCATGCCCAGAGCAGCAAAGCACAACCCCGCCAACCATACTCGTCGCACCGGAAGAGTGTTCTCCATTATCCGTTCCCCGAAGGCAGGTCTATCATGATCACATTCACCAGGTCGCCCTGTCGCAGCTCGCTTCTGGCAGGAGCCACTATCAGTGCGTTTGCGCCGATCATCGATGCCACCATGCCCGACGCCTGCGAGCCTGTAGATCGCGCCAGCCACCTGCCGTCGCTCCAGCGCAGTCGACCGCGAATATACTCACGCCTGCCGCCGATTGCGCCGAGGTCGTGCTCCAGCGTCGCCTGCACTTGAGGGCGAAACAGATGGCGATGTCCCATCATCTTGCGCAAGGCAGGGCGCACGAACAGTTCGAAAGTGACCATTGCGGAAACAGGGTTGCCCGGCAGACCCACAAACAGCGCCTGTCCCACACGCCCGAAGGCAATAGGCTTGCCTGGCTTCACCGCAACGCGCCAGAAGCGCAATTCCCCCAGACTTTGTACCGCCTGCTTGACGAAGTCCCTTTCGCCCACCGATACGCCGCCAGCCGTCAACACCATATCATGCTCTTGAGCTTGTCTCAACGCCTCGCGCGTGGCAACGGGGTCATCGGGCACGTGCAAAGAATCCAGCACTGCCCCCGTTTCGCCTATCTGCACCGACAGGGCGTAGCGGTTGCTGTTGTAGATTTTACCTGCAGGTAGCGGTTGCCCCGGCTCCACCAGCTCATCGCCGGTAGTGAGCAGACAAACACTCGCCGGGCGTATCACAGGCACGGAGCCTCTTCCGATAGCGGCAAGCGCCAGAATCTCTCCTGCGCCGAGGCTCTGTCCCTTTTGCAGCACTGTGTTGCCCTGCGCTACTGCCTCGCCTCGCCTTCGGATATGTTGTCCGATGCGGGCAGGAGACTTTATCCATACTTCCGACCCGCGCTGTTCGGTATCTTCTATCATCACCATCGCGTCGGCGCCAACGGGCACAGGTGCGCCAGTCATCACGCGCGCCGCTTCACCTCGCCCGATGGTGAAATCGGCGACATCGCCCGCATGCACCGTCCGCACCACTCTCAGGCGCGCAGGGCTGTTTACGGTTGCGCTTTCTGTGTCCTTTGCGACCACGGCATAGCCGTCCACCGCTGCGTTGTCGAACGGCGGAACATGCACGGGGGAGACAATGTCCTCCGCTAACGCACGCCCAACCGCTTGCAACAGAGACATCTCCACTGTCTCGGAGAAAGTCTGTACCGAGTGTAAAATCAGCTCCTGCGCCTCTTCCACACTCAACAGGTCGTTCACTGTGTGCCTCCTTGCGACGGATGCGTAGCGGTTTGCCCCTGAATCAGGTCCAGGGCATGTGGGAGCAGGGGTAGAAGTGCCTCTATTCCCTCCAGCGCCGCGCGTGGACTGCCCGGCAGATTGATAATCAGCGTACGCCCCCGGATGCCTGCCACCCCGCGCGACAGAGCAGCGAAAGGCGTTTTTTTCAGCCCCTCAAGGCGCAACAGTTCAGCGACGCCGGGCGCGTCCCGCTCTATGACATCGCGCGTGGCTTCGGGCGTCACATCGCGAGGGGCAAAACCCGTACCCCCGGTGGTCAGGACGAGGTCACAAGAGTCACACGCCTCCCGCAGCCATGTGGCGATAAGCATGCGCTCGTCGGGCAAAACGGCGCGTCGCGTTATTTCATAACCTGCCTGGCGCAGCGCCTCCTCCAGTACTCTGCCGGAGACGTCCTCAGCCTCGCCTGCTGCACAGCGGTCGCTGATGGTCAACACTCCCGCTCGTCTCATAACGAAATACAGTATAGCGTTTTATGGCTGTTCGTGTCTACACGCGATGGGAAGTTGTTTTGCAGGGTGGTGTTATGGTACGGTAGGGGCGGGTTCAGAAAACCGCCCCTACCTGCGCGACGTGTTTATTCGTCGCCGACGGCGCCGAAGTTACGCACCAGGATGCCGAAGTCGAACAGGGTAACATCTCCATCCCCGTCCAGATCGGCGTTGGGGTTCCAGTTGGGGTCGCCTGGCACCGAACCAAACGCGGCAACCAGCCCACCGAAGTCGAATAGCGTCACCTCGTTGTCGCCGTCGATGTCGCCGTTGATCAGGCTAACGTTTAGCCCCGTCAGACCCCCTTTCGGTACGACCACATCGCGCACCACCACCTGCAGCCAGTGGCTGGCTTTGAAGGCGAAGTCGTAGGTACCTGCTACTACGTTGGGCAGAGTGTAGTTGCCGTTTGCGTCCAGGGTGAGTGTGGCAGACCGTACCAGCTGTCCGCCCTTGTACACCTTAAGCGTCACTGGCACACTCGAGACCTTAGTCGGGTCATAATCCTCGAGGGTGACGTTGCCCGTCACTGACCGCGGCGTGAACAGGATCATGCCCGGTTGAGTCAATCCGCCCGCTCCAGAAGCGACGAAAGTGCCGATGAAGGCTCCGGTAGTGCCGTCGTAGCGCAGGATAGAGTTGCCGGCGTAGCTGGCTACGTAGCAGCGTCCGTCAGGTCCCCATTCGAATCCATACGCGCCTGCCAGCCCGCCGCTGCCAGCAGGAATAAACGCTCCTATCAGCGCGCCGGTCACACCGTTGTACTTCATCACGCGGTGGCGCAGCCCGCCGGAGACGTACAGGTGCCCATCAGCGCCGAAGCGCACGCCGATCGCCGGGTACAGGTTCGTCGGGTCGTACACAAACACGTCCATGAACGCGCCGGTCTGCCCGTTGTAGCGCATCACCTGCATCCGCTCCCAGGTGCTCACATACAGATGTCCGTCGGGACCGAAGGTGATGGCTGCGGGTTGGTCCAGTCCACCACTGCCGCTGGGCACAAAGACGCCAAGAAACGCACCGGTGCGCCCGTCGTATCGCAAGATAGCGTCGGTACCGTAGCTGCTTACGTACAGGTTGCCGTCAGGACCGAACTCGAGGTCGCCCGGTGAGTTTAGCCCACCGCTTCCGGGCGGCACAAAGGCGTCGATAAACGCGCCTGTTACCCCGTCGAAGCGGAGCACTGCATGCTGGTCGTTACTGCATACGTACAGGTTGCCGTCGGGACCGTACTCCATGCCCTGTGGCTCGTCCAGTCCACCTGTCCTGGCGGGGACGAAGTCGCCAAGATACGCGCCGTTCACCTCGCTGAAGCGAAGGATGCGGTCACCGTTCACACTGCACACCAGCAGGTCAGCCAGCACCGTGGATGCCAGCATGGCGGGAACCAGAACAGCCATGGTCAAGCGCATAATCAGCTTCATGTTACTACCCTCCCTTTCTCTGAACCGAAATGGACTACGAGCGATACAGTGTACCTACAGGATAGAGGATTTTACCGGAAAAGTCAACAGGTCGTGAGGATGTGCAGGAAAAAACTCGTAATGTGTGGAAGCCTGCTGCAAACTGTCCTTGTCACGAGGGTGAAGCCGTAGTGGCTAGCGGGCAACAGCAAAAGTCGTTTTGGGTCAAACCGGGCGCACCGGGACGCCAGCTGGTGCGTCACTCGCTGCCTCTGCCGGCGGGGTTCCTGCGAGAAGGGCAGTCATTATGGGCGTCGGATGGGAAGAAGCGTATTCCCGCCAGTGTGCGCGTGCTCACACAGCATCCGCGAGATGGCTCGGCGCGGCGGGCTCTGGTCAGTTTCGTATACACTTTTGAAAACGCCGAGCCGGTACGTTTCAACCTGGTTCCCTCCGCAGAGCAGAATATCAGCCATCTCCCCTTCCCCGTTACGGTGCGTTTACGCGGAGAGAAGCTCACCATCGTGTACGATGGAGGAACCAGAATCACCGCGCAGTTTCTGGCTCCTGCACGCAGCACGTCCCCGCGAGCGCGTGTGGAAAAGATAGAAGAAAACGCGCACTTCCTCTGGTATCGGGTTATGCTGCCCGACTCGCAATGGACACGCATCATTGAAGTGCGGGCGGACGTTCTGGGATGCGTCGCGGTGGTAGCCCATCTCCAGCGCAACCTGCCGGGAGACGGATACATGCCTCCGTTCGGCTGGCAAATCCGGTACACGCCTGCGCCAGCGGATGCTCGCCTGCAGCAGGATGCATCCATCTCTCCGGTTTCCACCGCCCCAGTTGTCCATTCCTTCCGTAACGGGCAAGGCTGCGCTTTCTTCGCGGGAGAATACCGCTTTTACCACCCTGCTGCGCCTTTCACACGCAGAGGGCAGGTAGAGGTATGGCGAGAAGGCTCGGATACGCTGGTGTATCGCTACTGGCGATGTACAGAAGAAGAAAAGACGCCGATGCAGCAAAGCGCATGGCGACGCGCGGAGTTTGTGGTTTCGCCTGCAGCTCTGCCCCCGCTCCAGCCCACGCTACAGTATCCGCAACAGGTTGGTGTAGACCCGCGTCTATGGCGTGAGCTCTACCGTATAGAATCTCTGCCCACTTTACCCACCGAACTGGAGGAGACCATTCGCTATCACCACGAAGCCATCCTTCGCAGCGTTGCGATAGGTGACGATTGGGGCAACATCACTGGATATGCAGAGGGAAACCCGCATGGCGACGTGTTCGGCATGAACCGCCTGAACCACTGTCCAGCCATTTTTGAGGAAGCCTATCGCGCCGGTGATGCCCGCCTGCTGGAGGCGGCGTTGCTGTGGTGTCAGAACTTTGCCGACCTCAGCATCTGGTGGGGCGAGCCACAGCGCGGCGGCACACGCTATAACAACGTGCTCGCTCTGGGGAAGACGCCTCCTCAAAGCGACCCACCTTTCATGTGGCGCTCCAACGATGCGGTGAGTTTTTGTACGAAGGGTTTTGATGCCTTTTACATCGCCTACGAGGAGACGGGCGACCCGCGCATGAAGGAAGCGCTGGAAGCGCAGGTATCTTATGCGAGCCAGTTTGTGCAC
>JANWYZ010000430.1 GCA_025054895.1 bacterium
CCTATGGACGCGACGGAGCGCGTCCCTCCAGTATCGGGTTGCGGCTCCCCCCGACTGAAGTCAGGAGCTATGAAATCTACCTGCGCGGATGAACCTGCAGAGGCGGGTTTCCTATTCCGTCATAGCCCACCATTTCAATGGTAGGTTACACACGAACACGGTCCCCCCGATTGAAATAGGGGGCTATGCGAATTAACCTGCGCAGGCAGGTTTGTCTCCATCATAGCCCACCATTTCAATGGTGGGCCATCCCAAGAACATCTACACCAGTCATTCTCCCTCACTGCCCCTGCTCTGGCACAGGTTCCAGCACGGCTACTGTGCAGTTGTCTCTGTGCAGGTATTTGCGAGCCACGCGCAGCACATCCTGCGCGGTGACCTTGCGCACCCGCTCCACGAAGCGGAACAGCTCGCGCCAGTCACCCAGCACGGCGTCCGCCAGCAGCAGCTGTTCCGCCATGCCCTCGTTGGAGCGCAGCGCGCGCAGGAGGCTTGCCTCCGCCCAAGCGCGCATTCGCCTGAGCTCCGCCTCTGTGACGGGCTGTGCGCGCAGCTTCTCGATCTCGCGCCAGATGGCTCGTTCTAGCTCCTGCA
>JANWYZ010000431.1 GCA_025054895.1 bacterium
TGCCGTATCGCAAACTAATCATCTGGCCGAGGCCACATGGCTCGAAGCGCGAGGGCATCAGGAACAGATCGCTTCCGGCATAGATTCGCTGTGCTAAATCGGCATCAAAGCCGATGAATGCCCGCACTTTTTGGGGATACTGCTTCTCCAGTTCCTGGAAGTACTGTTCATAGGCGGGATCACCCGTCCCCAGAAGGACGAACTGAATGGGCAACTTCATCAGCTTCGGGGCAATGTCGCAGATGAGGTCCAGGCCCTTCTGGTCGGAGAGGCGGGTGATCATCCCGATCAGGGCAGCCTTCTTGCTGCGGGCAAATCCGCATTCTTCTTGTAATGCCGCCTTACATCGCGCTTTTCCGGCAGGCTTTTGCGCACTATAGTTGGCGGCAATGCGGGAATCCGTAGCAGGGTTGTACTCTTCGTAGTCAATTCCGTTCAATATCCCGGTGAAGCGCCCCTGCGAGGCCAGGTATCGCAGCAGACCGTCCAGGCGGTAGCCGTACTCCGGCGTTTGCACCTCGGCAGCGTATGTCTTGCTGACGGTGTTGGACATGTCTGAGAAGACCAGGCCACCTTTCATAAAGCTCATGCGGCC
>JANWYZ010000432.1 GCA_025054895.1 bacterium
TACGTGTTGTGGGAAACGTTGCCCAGCTGCTGCTCCACAACCACGCCAAGCGTAAAGGTGCGCTGTCTTGCCAGACTGCGAGCGTGGTAATTGGGACGATAGCCCAGCCGCTTGACCGCCTCCCACACGCGCTGCGCCGTCTCCGCCGAGTAAAAACCCCTTTTGCCGTAAAGCACATTGGATACGGTAGAGATAGAAACCCCCGCCGCTTCAGCAACTTCCCAGATGGTCGGTGCCTTCCTACGCATCTTTGTCTTCTCCCCATAATATGCTACCACACAAACGACAAGCGAACGGGAGACTGATGTTGTTTGTCGTGCACACTTCAGTGAGCCACAGCAGGCTAAAATCTGCACTACGAACGCAAGGTCATAGCAAGGGCGTGACTACCAGTGCTGTCATGCTGAGCGCCAGCGAAGGGGGTCAGAGATTCTTCGCTCCGCTCAGAATGACAATAACGACAGCGAGGCTAGAGGGCGAGGCTCCTGCCGAGCCGTCGCTGTCAATCGGCTCACCAGAGGTTCGCTCTCCAGCGTTCTGAATGGCAAAGGCGACGTTCTGTCCAATCCTTCGGATTTCTGGGGCGCGAGGAGCG
>JANWYZ010000433.1 GCA_025054895.1 bacterium
CCTGTTGGGAGAGGGGCGGGGGGTGAGGGCAGGATCACAGCGTGGCACGGCAGGAGCCCGCCCACCAAACCATTTTGTCATTCTGAGCGTCAGCGAAGAATCTCCCAGATGCCTTCACTCCGTCCAGCAAGACAAGGCAGAAAAGGATACGGAAGGAAAGCCTCTCTCCCCTGCGAATTGTTAGACGAGGGCTGCATCATCTCGTGACGCACTTCGGCGAAGACCCTGAACGGTACATCGTCCGATATTACCCAGCAGAGAGGCGCAGCAAACCATGACCCTGCACGCCATCGGCAACGCACATATCGACCCCGTCTGGCTGTGGCGATGGACGGAGGGGCTGGAGACCATCCGCGCCACTTTCGCTAGCGCGCTGGAGCGGATGAAGGAGTTCCCCGAGTTTCGCTTCACGGACAGCTCCGCCGCCTTCTACTGGCTGCTGGAGCAGACCGACCCCGAGATGCTCGCCCAGATTCGCGAGCGCGTGCGCGAGGGGCGATGGGAAATCGTGGGCGGATGGTGGCTCCAGCCTGACTGCAACATCCCCTGTGGCGAGTCGTTCGTGCGACAGGCGCTATACGGTCAGCGATA
>JANWYZ010000434.1 GCA_025054895.1 bacterium
AGGTCGCGCAGTGAATAGCGCGTCAGGTAGTCGTCAATCCGCCCCGCCTCGATCTCTACCCCCTCAAAGCCATATTTGCCCAGCAGGTCGAGGGTCGCCTCTAGCGGTTTGTCTGCGCCGCAGGTGATGGTATTGAAGCACGTTTTCATAGGGCACCTCCTTCGGAACGCACGGCTACTTCTCCCCCTCCATACTGCTCAGCAGCGTCTGGAGGTAACGCACGCTCCGCTCCAACCACTGGCGCTCCAGCAACAGCGTCTCCTGCAGGCTCGCCTGCGGTGGCGTCCACAGCTCGAGGATAGCGTTGGCTTGCGGGTTTGCCTGCCGAACACGACGAATAACCTCGGGGAGGTTGACGCTCCCTGTAGCGTACCTAGCGAGTTGGCGGTGTCGAAGCAAATTCCCACCCAGTCCGCGCCTGCCTGTTCCACCAGCTGCGCCAGCACCTTCACGGGAAAGCGGTCGTGGTTCTCTATCGCCAGCTTCACGCCGTGCTGGAGAAAGAGCGGCTTCAGCGGACGCAAATCCTCCAGCAGCTCCTCTGGCGTGGGATGATAGGTCGGTGTATCCACTACCACTCGCACGAAG
>JANWYZ010000435.1 GCA_025054895.1 bacterium
ACGACGGGCACAGCGGAGAGGTCGAGCGTGTTGCGCGTGGCGGTCTCGAAGGTGCGGATACCCCGCTCGCACAGTACCACGTTCTCGTTGCCCCCTTTCATGATATATTACGCCGCCATCAGCCACTCCTCAATGCGCGCCCACATGCCCCGTTTCAACAACACGGGATGGCGTGTCTTGCCTACTTCGCGCAACAGGTCGTAGTTCTGCATGTTGCGCGTGCCAATCTGCAGCATGTCCGCATACTGGCACACCAGCTCCACGTTGCGCGGGTCCATCACTTCGGTGACGACGGGCAATCCCGTCTCGGCGCGTGCTTCCGCCAGAATCTTCAGCCCTTCTACGCCCAGCCCCTGAAACGAGTAGGGCGACGTGCTGGGCTTATAGGCGCCCCCGCGCAACATATGCGCCCCCGCCTCCTTCACCGCACGGGCGGTAGAGAGCGTCTGCTCGTAAGTCTCTACCGTGCAAGGTCCCGCCATAATGCATACGCGCTGTCCACCGATAGGTACCTTGCCCGCAACCGAGACGATGGAACCCTCGGGACGGTATGCCCTCGCCGCCAGCTTGTACGGGGCGAGGATGG
>JANWYZ010000436.1 GCA_025054895.1 bacterium
CAACCCCGAAGTGATTCTGATGGACGAGCCGACCTCCGCGCTCGACCCGACGGCGACTTTTTATATCGAGGAGCTGCTCACCGAGCTGAAGAAAGAGTATACGATTGTGATTGTGACGCACGGTATGCAGCAGGCGGCGCGCATCTCGGACTATACGGGCTTCTTCATGATGGGCGTCTTACATGAGTTCGACACGACCGAGAAAATCTTCACCAACCCCAGCAAGAAGGAGACGGAAGACTATATTCGCGGGCGGTTCGGCTAATCCGGAGCGGGTACAATAACCCCGCTGTGTTCCGCAAAATCCTGATTGCCAATCGCGGCGAGATTGCGGTGCGCGTGATTCGCGCGTGCCGCGAGTTGGGAATCGAGAGCGTGGCGGTCTACTCAGAAGCCGACCGCGACGCTTTGCATGTGCAGCTCGCCGATGAGGCAATCTGCATCGGTCCGCCCCCCAGCGCGGAGAGCTATCTGAATATCCCCCACATCCTGATGGCGGCGCAAATCACGGGCGCAGAGGCGATTCACCCCGGCTATGGCTACCTTTCCGAGCGGAGCAGTTTCGCGGAGGCGTGCGCCCTGC
>JANWYZ010000437.1 GCA_025054895.1 bacterium
CGCGGTCATCTGGGCAGACGGACACGTGACCTGGCAGAGCAATTGAGCAAACATGTGTGGGAATAGCAAGTGGGTGAGCTCGTCAGAGCCGTTCACTGTCATTATAGTCGTCAGTGAGGCATCTCGTCTTTGTTGTCATGCTGAGCGTCAGCGAAGCATCCCGGCACAGTAGCACGATTGTCATGATGAGCGTCAGCGCAGCATCTCTAAATCGTGATGCGACGAGATTCTTCGTCTCGCTCAGAATGATGGGAAGCGCACTAACGTGCGCGGCTACCAGCATGGCACGCCTTGGCAACTGAGTGTATACGACGCACTTTTCAGCTTGTAGTGAAGCACGTGAGTGCTTCTCCTTAACAAACAACATAGGCCTCAGAAAGAAAAACTGCCTGTCATGCCGAGCGCTAGCGAAGCACCTCAGAGATTCTTCGCTCTGCTCAGAATAACAGATGGGGCAATGACAGGGATGACGCGGCCTTTCGCTGCGCTCAGGGTGACGATGAAGTGTTTTGGCATGTCAGGCGCTGGCGAAGTATTTCGGGGTAGGGATATGATATGGCTACTATCACGG
>JANWYZ010000438.1 GCA_025054895.1 bacterium
GACCGCACTGGAACCTGGGCATCCATGCGGCGTCGTTAGGCGGGGCGTGGCAGGCGGTGGTCAACGGCTTCTGCCAGCTGGAGTTGACGGCGCAGGGCATCCGCTTCCTCAAGCCGCCCGTTATCCCGTCGCACTGGCGGAGCGTGCGCTTCCGGGTGATGTGGCACGGACAGCCGGTGCAGGTGTGCGTGGACGGCAGGAGTGTGGAGCTGACGAACGTGGGAAGCGCGGAGGTTCCCGTGCTCACCCCGCAGGGCAAAACGGCGATTGCCCCTGGCGACCGCTCGCAGTGGGAGTACGCGCGCTAAATCTGGAGGGCGAGGCTCCCGCCGAGCCGACGTTGCCCTCAACCCCGTCTCCTCTCCCACTGGGAGAAGGGGTAAGGGGGATGAGGGTTGAGTCAAGCCAACGTTTGCCCTTCACAAAGGCTGCTTGTCCGGCGGCTGCTGCAAGGTGGGTAGTCCTCGTATCCAGATAGGCGCACTGTAGAGCAGACGCTTGAATGCGCAGATACATAGAGAACTTAGTCTCGTAATAGCGAAAGGGAGAGCGCGGTTATATCTGGGGGGTA
>JANWYZ010000439.1 GCA_025054895.1 bacterium
ACGTGACGGAGTATGCCCTCTGGAGGTAGTCTGGAGGGATGCGCTCTGTCGCATCCGCAGGAGGGCGAGGCGCTGTCTGAGCCGTCCCCTTGTCATGCTGAGCGCAAGCGAAGCATCTCTGAAGATTCTTCGCTCCGCTCAGAATGACAAAAGGCGCCTAGAATGACAGAGGGTGCCTAGAATAACAGGGTGGATGGACGGCGAGGCGCCTGCCAAGCCGTCTGTTTTTGCGCGTACGTAGGGAGGGCAAGATGGAACGTTGTTCGGCTCACCAGGAGGTTCGCCCGCCAGGGAGCGCACATTGGTTCGCGTTCCCTTGGCGCCTCACATCTCCAGCTCTCCCTGCCACACCTCTTCCTGCACGCGCTCGGCGCGCGAGACGCCCATCAGCATCGCCGCGCTGGGTATCTGGAAGCCCTCGCCGCGCAGCAACTGCTCTACTGTGCGTATCTGCAGGCGAGGTAGGGAGACTTTGCCCAGCGGCGTGACGTAAAAGCCGACGGATTCGGCTTCTACCTGCATGGCGCGCGTGGGCGCCTCGAGGGTCACGAACAAGCCCAGCGTG
>JANWYZ010000043.1 GCA_025054895.1 bacterium
GCGAGTATCTCGGAATGCTGCTTCTGTACCTGCAATACTTCAGCAAGTATCGCACGAATCTGCGCTATCTCTTGCGCTTGCTGCTGTTGTACCTCCACCAGCTCGCGCACGAGGCTGGGCAGCTGTAGCAGTTCTTCAGTAAGTAGAACCCGCCGTAGCTCATCCCGCCAATCCGGGTGCTCCTTCAGTATCTTTATGAGGTCGCTCACGTCATTCACCGTCATGCCTGACACGTCTCCTCTATCCTGATTAAAGTATACCACGTTATGATCGTAGCGGTGACTGGCTCACCAGTCCCGCTCTTCATCACTTGAATATCCAGCGCAATAGCGGTATCGCTGCCGAGAGCGTTTTTGCTCGATGGCTAATCTGGTTCTTGCGCTCCATTGGCAATTCCGCCATTGTACAGCCCAGCTCGGGCAGGTAAAACACCGGGTCGTAGCCGAAACCGTGTTCGCCTCGAGGCTGCCAGTAAATCCATCCTCGACAGGTGTCGCGCAGGATGTACTCCGCATCCCACGGTGTGCTGATAGCAACCACCGAGTTAAACCGCGCCCCGCGTTGCTCTTGCGGCACCTCCTCCAGTAGTTCCAGCAGCCTGGCAATTTTCACGTCCCATGGGGTATCTTCGCCGGCAAACCGTTTGGAATGCACCCCCGGCTTGCCCCCTAAGTAGTCCACTTCCAGCCCACTGTCGTCGGCGATGCATACCCTGCCCGTTTGCAGTACAGCGGTTCTGGCTTTAACGAGGGCGTTCGTAATATAATCATCCCCGTCCTCCTCGGGTTCGGGGTACGGAGGAAAATCGCGAAGCGACCTGATAGCGATACCATCAGCCTCCAGTACCTGCAGCAAAGCGTGCATCTCGCGGTACTTTTTCACGTTGTTAGTAGCGATGACCAGCTCGCGTGCCATTTACAGGATGTCCTTCAGCACTTCGCGTTGTATCTGGAAGATTTGCTGCAAGCCAAGCTGGGCGAGGTCCAGTAGCTTATTCAGGCGATCCCTACCGAAAGGCAACCCTTCCGCGGTACCCTGCACCTCTACGAACTTGCCCTTACCCGTCATCACTACGTTCATATCCACCGACGCCTGATAATCCTCATCGTAGCACAGGTCGAGCAGATCCGCCCCCCCTACTACTCCCACGCTCACCGCTGCCACAATGTCAGCGAGCGGCATGTGTTTGATCATGCCTTTCTGGCGCATCCAGTGCAAAGCCTCTGCCAGCGCGACGAACCCACCAGTGATGGAAGCAGTACGCGTACCTCCGTCCGCCTGCACCACGTCGCAGTCGATCGTGATAGTGCGTTCACCAAGACTTTCCAGCTGCACTACCGAACGGAGCGCACGCCCAATCAACCTTTGTATCTCCATGGTGCGCCCACCGGGTGTGCCTTTAGTGATTTCGCGTGGCGTGCGCTGGCGACAGGAGCGAGGCAGCATCCCGTACTCCGCGGTTACCCAACCCGTTCCTGTGCCCTTCAAAAAGGGGGGAACGCGGTCCTCCACTGAGGCGGTGCAAATCACACGGGTGTCCCCTGCCTCTATCATGCAAGAACCCTCTGCATACTTCATCACCCCCCGCGTCAAGCGCAGGGGACGCAGCTCCTGCGAGCCGCGCCCATCAGCACGTGCCATGAACAGACCCCTTTCTGCTAGGTTGCGTCACTATGATTATAACCGAAAAGAGCCTGCAGGAGAAGCAACAAAATGGCGCCCCCGAGAGGAATCGAACCTCCGCACCCGGCTCCGGAGGCCGGCGCTCTATCCACTGAGCTACGGGGGCGCACTGCATCTTTATTATAACGTTACTTCCGCCTGCTTGTCAAAACTACCCACCCGACCGAGGGCGGCGTAAAAACTGTAACTCGTTCATCGTGGCGCGCGAGGCGACCCTCAAGAACGCTGCTCCGCGATAGGGCATGACTATACTGCCCCACCAAACCACTTGTCTGCCGATAAAGACGCACCAGTCCTGAAACTCTTGCCTGCCCTGAGGGAGACGCAACGGAATGAGCCGTGCTCCTGCCTTGTGTAGGGCGGCGACGCGCTCATGCAAATTGGAGTGTTCTGCGTGCAAGACGTTTACCTCAACCCCTGCGCGCAGGAGGTCGCTTAACAGCAGTATCAGCGTTTCTGCATCATCGCGACGCAGAAGAGCCTCCATCACGGTGACCGTGCCCCTGCCCCGCATCGCCTCGCGCAAGTCTTGCTGCAGCATCTGAACAAATTCGTCCTCTACAACCCACCGCCACGACCGGTTATTGTCCATCGCTACGCCCACGAAACGAGAACCATCTACTACTGTCCCCTCGCTCCGTATCCGCTGTAAGATGGAGCGTAATAGAGCCTGCGGGGGTAGCTTACGCTCCAGATAACCTGCGTCCCCCACCACATATAGCTGTCTTTGGGCGCGTGTTATCGCGACGTTCAGCAGGCGTGTGCTCTCCTCACCAGGGCTGCTGCCGCGCAAAAACTGACCTACCCATCCGAACGGTGGAGCATCCACGCAATCGAAGATAATAGCTTGCCTCTCCTCGCCCTGAAAGCGGTGCACCGTCGCCACACGAACCTCGTGCGCCAGGTCGCAGTCGAGTAGCATGGCATGAATCAAAGACGCCTGCGCGTTGTATGGCGTCACGATTCCTACCCGTAGAAAAGGGTTCTCAGTGAGCAGCTGTTGTGTCAGCCCAACGCACGCCAGCGCACTGGCAACGTTGAAGTGCGAGTAGCCACTGGTCCGGTCGGAGCAGGCTCGCAAGGGGGCAGTGTCCACCAGGTAGAGGCATTCGTCTGGCTTAGCGTACAAACGCTCTGGCGTGCGCAACATTCCTTCGTACATCGGTTCATTCACCAGATCGCAGATAGGACTACGCATCCGCCACTGCTCCGCCAGAGCCACCAGGTTCGGGCGATGCCGTACGCTGCCATCTGAAGAGACAACGCCCGCCTGCTGGAAAATGTCGGTATGCAGCCATTGTGCCTCGTCGCCCTCCTGCACCAAGCTGATGGGCGGCAGCTGGCGGAAGTCGCCACCGATGACCACCCTCTTGCGACACAACGCCGATAACGCCGCCACGTACGGTAGGGGCGCCATACTGCCTTCGTCTATCAGGAGCAGGTCGAATCGTCGCTCACGCAGGTAAGGGTCCGTCGCCGCTTTGGCAAGCGTGCAGGCGATAAGCTGTGCGTTCTCTATCAAACGTCGCCTCTCGCGTTGCGAGCCGTACTCTCCCTTGCTCTCCCTTTCTGCAGATGCTTCAACGCGCCCGCGCGTTTCCAGATGGGTGCCAATTAAAAGAGGCTGAAGCCGTTCCAGCTCCGACACGCCAAGCCGCAGTATTGCTCCCTGCGCTACTTTTCGCGCCCACTCGCCATCTGAGCCTATCGCATCCAGCAGCTTGGTCAGGGCGCGGTCTACCGCTACGTTCGTATTCGAGACCAGCAGCACGCTTTCTCCGCGGCGCACACATGCCTCTGCAATCCACGCCAGCGTAGTGGTTTTTCCCGTGCCCGGTGGTCCCCATAAGAACAACACCGGCGCGTTTAGCGCCAGCTGGATAGCGGCGCGCTGTTCGTGATTCGGGCGTTCCTGCTCGAAAACACTCTCACTGCTCATACAACGCAGCAAAGACATCGCCTCTTCACCCGCAACAATGCTCGTAATCTCACGCAATGCGAAAACCGCTTCCGCAGTTGCTATCTCGAAATGGCGAGGGGAACGTATCTGCTCCTCCAGTAAATGGTGAAGCCGCTCCAGAATGAACGTGAGGTCAATCAACAGCTGGCACGCACCGAGTGACTCACCAAGGTCGGCAGTGACTACATGCACTTCGTAACCCAGCGCAAACGTCACCTCACCCGCCACCTCAGCTTCGCCGGTGTCTATGACTACTGGTGCGTCTTCTAACGAGGGATGTACCTGTTTGGCAGTTTCAAAACGGTATACCGCCTGACACTCTTCCAGCTGGCGAATACGCTCCGCCCATATTGCACGCAGGCTTCTGAGATTTGCCCTGTCCGCCTGTTGTGTGATAATTTCCGCCTCTACTGCTGCTTTGAGATGTCCGTAAAGGGTCGTGATGTCCATACAGGTATTATGCCCATCGGCGGAGGCGTTGTCAACCGCAGGAAAGTAGCGCAAAACAAAAAGGGGGCAGGAAAAGCGTTGTCCCCTGCCCTCTAAAAAAACCCGCTACAATGTAGAACAGTTAGAAGGGTCCTCGTACGCGTAGCTTGGAGGATTGCCTGGGTAGAAGTTCTCCGGTTTCAAGCCGGGTTGCCTGATCCATTTAGCGTGTCCATCAGCAAATACGAAGTTCGCGCCGCTGGCGTGTCTCCAGTGGATAGCGAACCCTGATTGTCCACGCGAGGCGGCGTACGGGTGAAAAGCATCGTACCTTTGCTGACAACGGACGGACGCCCAATCCGGGAAACCGCCGCCGATGTCGTTGTGGTGCCAGGGGTTCATGGTGGACGCCGCACGGATAAGGCTGCCGTTGCCAAACCAGTCGTTCACGCCCGTCTCCCCGATGATGATGGCGTCTGCTACGCGCTCGTACGCTGCTAAAGACACGCCCCAGCCGACATGCCAGTTGCCTGCGTAGGCAGGTCCTGCCGCGCCGTTGGCAGTGCTGGTCATATCGGTTGGGTTGACGCGCGGTGCGCTCGGACACAGGAAGACGCCGTTGTTCTTCACGTAAGGGTAGATGCGCTGAACCCAGTGAGTGGCGTGCCCATCAGGCAGCGGGAACCACCACAGCAGAATGGTTCTCTCATCATAATCCTGTGCGTACATCGCCATAGCGGTTGCCAGCTGCCTCATGTGGGTCAAGCAGGCTGCCTGCCGCGCTTTGTCCCGTGCTTGCGCGAACACGGGGAACAGAATTGCCGCCAGTATCGCGATAATCGCGATGACCACGAGCAGTTCGATAAGGGTAAAACCGCGTCGAGACATGGGTCAAACCTCCTTTTACATTGCGTAATCGATTTCGCAATTCCATCATAACATGGAGTGTTGCGTTTGTCAAGTAGTCATGCGAGATGCGGAAAAATTAACTCCCGTTCAGGCGCGCTCCACACGACTGACGAATAACCAGGTGCGGAGCCAGAAGAACCTGCTGTTGAGGCGCTGACCTGCCTTTGTGTATCCTTTCCAGCAGTAGCGCAGCCGCCTTCTGACCGATTTCGCGCATCGGCTGCGCCACAGTCGTCAACGGCGGCAGGATGAACGCGCTCGTATCCTGGTTGTCGAAACCCACCACGGACACATCTTCTGGTACACGCAGCCCATAATCGCGCAATGCTCGAATTGCTCCATAAGCCACATCATCATTGACAGCAAAAACGCCGTCCAGCTCCTTGCCCTGGCTCAAGTAATGGCTGACCGCGTTGTAGGCGTACTCCTCTTCGGGCAAGATGTCGGGCAAGCCTGGTCCCAGCTCCACAGTCTGGCAGATATCGCATTCAGCGAGAGCACGGCGGTATCCCTCGAATCGTCCGACGACGGAGGTAGCTCGCCGCTCGCGTGAACCGTTTGAGACGAACACAATCTGGCGTCTGCCGACCTTGAGTAGATGCCTGGTTGCCATGTAACCGCCCAGTTCGTTGTTGGTAGCCACAAAATCGATGGGTAGACCGGGGATATACCGGTCTATCAGCACAATGGGCACTTGCAGCGCAAGCAGTTCCTCGTAAAACTCCCTGTTCTCTTCAGGGTCTGCAGGGGCTACGATCAAACCATCTACCCTCTTGTCTAACAACATCTGGATAATTTCCCGTTCCTTTTCGGGATAGCCATAAGAACAGGCAAGCAACACCCCGTACTGGTTTGCCTGAGCTACCTCGTCTACTCCCTCCAGAATGTGCGAGTAGAACCAGCCAGTGAGGCCGATAACCACCAGCCCCACGGTAGAGGTTTTCTGTATACGCAAACTCCTTGCGACCAGGTTGGGGCGATAACCCAGTTCGCTCGCGACGTGAAGTATCCGCTCGCGAGTTTGAGGGTGTATCCTGCCCTTGTTATGCAGGGCACGGTAGACCGTCGTTTTAGATACCCCCACCGCGCGCGCAATAGTATCCATGTCCGCACGTGATCGATTCATCGTGTGTTCCTCATGTTGCCGATGTCCGAACCCGGGCGGGTTCGGACATCGGTGCTATCTGGGCATGTTGCGCTGTTGCTGCTCCCAGGACTCTTTGGAGCGTTTAATCATCTCCAGCACCTCTGGCGGCGGCGGCTGCATTCCGGGCGGCGGGGGGTTCTTTGGACGAGTATACCACCATCCGAGAGCAAACACTACTAGCAGCACCACCCCGATTACTACCACCACCGTCAGTGGGCTCAGCTCGCGCTTCAGCGGTGACATCAGCCCTTCTCCTTATAGCGGCGCGGCTCGCTCGTAGTAGTCCAGCTTGTCGCCCGTCTGGAACTTGGCGTGCCCGTCAGCATACGCCGCGTTCTTCCGCGAGAGTCCTGCCGTGTTGCCCGTCATGTGATAGTATACCAAATCTCCAATGGTGGGTTTTTCTGCCGGATTGGTCACCGACGCCAGTGAGCGACTATCGCCCGAGTGGTAGCCAGAGCAACTGCCCCGATCGGTGATCACGTAAATGGATAACCCATTGTCACAGCGCTGCGTGCCGTTGTTACACAAAGCCGGCATCCAGCAGAACAGCGCGGCGGGCTTCGCGTAGTACTCGTAGCTGGTCTTGCCCGTCCAGTCGGGGCTCCACATGTTTGGTACGTTGATACCCCACCACGTTAGCGGCGCCCCATTGTCGCTGGGACAGGCGAAGATGCCCATGTTCTTCACATAGGGGCGCAGGCGGTACACAATGCCTCCCGGGAAAGTCGCCGGGTTGTCGTGCTCCGCTTGCCACTCCCACCACTCCCAGCTGCCGGCATTGGGGAACTTCTCATCATAATCCTGCGAATACATCACAATCGCCAGGCCCAGCTGCTTGAGATTAGACAGACAGGACGTTTGACGCGCCTTCTCCCGTGCTTGCGCGAACACCGGGAAAAGGATAGCTGCCAGTATCGCGATAATCGCGATAACTACGAGCAGCTCAATCAGGGTAAAACCATGGCGCTTCATCGGGCTTTTCCCTCCTTATGGATTTTGCGTAATCGGTTACGCAAACATATCCTACCACCTTTCTTCCGCCTTGTCAAGACTTTTCCCGCATCTTTTCAAAAACTCGCGCAGAAAACCCGCACCCTCGCTTGCCCTTGCGCACTCCCCTACCCTTCCGTTATAATGGCGAGTGGTTAACCCTGTGTCCGGAGGTAAAAGTACTCAATGTCTAAGCCCCGCCTTCTCAGCGGAATGCAACCAACAGGTGTGTTGCACCTGGGCAATTTGGAAGGAGCACTTCGTAACTGGGTGCAACTGCAAGAGCAGTATGAATCCTATTTTTGCATCGTGGACTGGCACGCGCTAACCACGTTGGCTGAACGCACTGAGGAAATACCCCACAACGTGCGCGAGGTGGCGATAGACTATATCGCCGCAGGGCTGGACCCCGAAAAGTGCGCTATCTTCGTGCAGTCGCATGTAAAGGAACATGCGGAGTTGCATCTGCTCTTCTCGATGATTACGCCGCTGGGATGGCTGGAGCGGGTTCCTACCTATAAGGAGAAGCGCGAAAACCTGCAGATAGAATCGGTCTCTTACGGTCTGCTGGGCTATCCCGTGCTACAAGCTGCGGATATCCTTATCTATAAAGCGAGGGTGGTTCCCGTCGGCGAAGACCAGCTACCCCATCTGGAACTGACGCGCGAGATTGCACGGCGGTTTAACTTCCTGTATGGCGAGGTATTTCCCGAGCCGCAGGCGCTGTTGACGCCAGCCGCGCGCGTGCCTGGGCTGGACGGGCGCAAGATGAGCAAGTCGTATAACAACGCCATCTACCTCTCGGACGACGCACAGACCGTGACCCAGAAAGTAAAACAAGCCTTTACCGACCCGCAGAAGATACGCAAAAACGACCCGGGTCATCCTGAAGGGTGCGTGGTCTTCGCGCTGCACCAGATATACAGCGCGAGCGAAGCGGCGACGGTAGAGAGTGAGTGCCGCGCTGGACAGCGAGGCTGTGTGGATTGTAAGATGCAGCTGGCAGGCAACCTGAACGCCGCTCTGGACCCCCTGCGACATCGCCGGCAAGAGCTGCTGGCAAAAGCAGGTGAGCTGGAGCGCATCCTGAGAGAGGGCGCGGAGAAGGCGCGTGCGGTTGCCAGCGAAACGATGCAGGAAGTGCGCGCGGTGATGCACCTGGAGTAAGCGATGGAAGTCACTTTTCGCGCCATTCGCCTCAACGAGCTGGAGACATGTCTGGATGTGTGGGATGCAGCGTTCGACGAAACCCCACGCGATTACTTTCGCAAGTACTTCACCGGCGACCCTTGGTTTCAGCCAGAGTATACACGCTGCGCCTTCGAGGGCAACCGTATGGTATCCGCTTTGCAGATTGTGCGACGAGAGGTGCGTGTTGGGCAGGCGACGCTTACACTGGGGGGCATTGCTAATGTTGGCACAATCCCAGCGTACCGCTCTAAAGGTTACTCCACCCAGCTGCTGCGCGACGCCATCACGGTGATGGAAAATGAAGGATTTGACTTCTCCATGCTCTTCACGGGCATCTACGGCTTTTACGCACGTTTGGGCTGGGAACAACTACCTGTACCGACGCTATCTGCAGAGATAGAGACGGAGCTTCCTGCCCCCGAAGGGGTCTATCGCGTGCGCCCCCTGGCCGACGCCGACCTGGATGCGCTATGCGCGTGTTACGAACAGTGCAACGCAGGGCGCAGTTTCACCGTCATACGTTCCCCCGCTTACCTGCGTGGATGGTTAGGCTGGGATGAACACACTCCGGACGATGCTTTTGTAGCAGAAGCGGCAGGCAAACTGGTGGGGTATGTGGTCGCTCCGATTGGCGAAAGGCTGTCCGTCATTGAGGTTGGCTGGTTGCCTGCATATAGCGAATGCGTGTTCGCGTTGATATTGCACGTAGCAAGACTGGCAAAGCAACGTGGCGTCACGCAGGCGCGTCTGCACATTCCGCGCGACCCTGTGTTAATGGGTGTAGTGCGTAACCTGTTTCACCACTTCACCTGGTACGAGACCACGCCAATGGTTCGCGTAATCCGTCTGCAACCTCTGATGAATAAGCTCCTCCCTGAACTGTCAAGGCGCGTTCAGATGGTGGAAGCAAAGGGCGCTGTAAGGCTAAGCCTGCCTTCAGGCACGACGGGGCTGAGAGCCAATGGCGGAGAGGTAACGCGCGATGCAAGTGCGTTGCCTAAGGTTGTGCTGACGCAGGCGCAGTTTTTAGGGCTTGTTCTTGGCTTGATTGGCGCGGAAGAGTTATCCGAACCCATCCCTGCACAAACCCGCGCTCTACTGAACGTACTCTTCCCTCGCCAGCCAGCGATATACTGGGCGTGGGACGGGTTCTAGAAGATAAGTTGAGGTGTGATGAATATGGCGGAACAGCACTACATGCATCGCGAAATCCACGAGCAGCCTCTGGTAGTACGCGCTGTGGCAGAGAAGGGCCTGCGTGCGGCGCAGGTGTTGGCGCAAGCCATCCGGGAAAGAGGCATCCAGTTCGTCATGATTAGCGCACGTGGAACGTCCGATAATGCAGCGCTCTACGCAAAATACCGGCTGGAGATCGAAGCAGGCATTCCGGTTGGCTCCGCAGCACCCTCTATCTTTACGCTGTACGACGGGCAGCTGAATCTCTCTCGCGCGCTGGTAATTGGCATCAGTCAGTCGGGCAAGGCACAGGACGTGGTGGAAGTAGTGTCTTCCGCACGTGCATCGGGGGCGCTGACCGCTGCAATCACGAATGACCCCAGCTCGGAGCTGGCGCAGGTCGCAGAGCATGTGTTGCTTTGTCACGCTGGCGAAGAGCGCAGCGTCGCAGCAACCAAGACCTACATTGCCACGCTGGCGAACATTGCCCTGCTGATAGACACCCTGACGGCTAAGGGGCGATACGGTGAGGACCTGGAAGAGGCAGCGCGGGGCATGGAACAGGTATTGCAGATGGAAGAGCAAATAGAGCTGCTCGCTGAACGGTACCGCTACATGTCCGCTTGCATGGTGCTGTCGCGCGGCTACAATTTCTGCACAGCCCATGAAGCTGCGCTGAAAATGATGGAGACAGGCTACGTTATCGCGCGTGCCTACTCCGCCGCCGACTTCCTGCACGGTCCGATTGCTGTCGTAGACACAGGCTTTCCGTGTTTCGTATACGCGCCCAACGGCAACGCCTATGCGACCATGCTACAGCTAACAGCCAGGCTGCGCGAACGAGGCGCAGAAATTGTGGTGGTCTCCTGCAACCCGGAGATTCTGCGTCTGGCCACACGTGTGGTGGTGCTGCCTTGCGACATCGCCGAGCGTATCAGCCCACTGGTGTACATCGTTGTTGGACAGTTGTTCGCATTTCATCTATCGGAGACGCGCGGCTATGACCCCGATCGCCCGCGCGGACTCAGCAAGATTACCATTACAAGGTAGGCTGTTCAACAAAGCGCAAGATGAGTAGCCGCCCGCAACGGTTGCAGAAGATTCTGGCGCAAGCCGGCTACGGCTCGCGACGAGCGTGTGAGCAGATTATCCTGCAAGGGCGTGTGCGAGTCAATGGGCAGGTGGTCACCCAGCTGGGCGCGCGGGCAGATCCTCACACCGATGTCGTTGAGGTAGATGGTAAGCAGATTCAAACGCCGGCGAAGCACACCTATATCTTGCTACACAAGCCTGCCGGAGTGGTTACCACCCGTTATGATGTGCACGCCCGCCGCACAGTGATGGATTTGCTACACGGCGTCACCACCCCAGTATTTCCGGTAGGTCGCCTCGACGCCGACACAACAGGCTTGCTGCTGTTAACCGACGACGGCGATCTGGCGTATCGCCTTGTGCATCCCCGCTACGGAGTGCCTAAAACCTATCTGGTCGAGGTACGTGGCGAGATAGGAGAAGAATCTATCCACCGCCTGCGGCAAGGTGTGTTGCTCGAGGATGGCATGACTGCTCCAGCACAGGTGCAAAAAATACGGTATCTCGCCCCCCATCAAACCACCCTCCTGCGCTTTACTATCCATGAAGGGCGCAAACGGCAGGTCAAGCGGATGTGTCGAGCAGTTGGGCATCCGGTAGTGCGTCTGCACCGTGAACGGTTGGGCCCCCTCACCCTCGGCAAACTGCCGACAGGCGCGTGGAGGTACCTCACCGAAGAGGAAGTGGCTGCACTCCGGCGAGCAGTAGGTCTACCCCACTAAACCTGCGGTTGCTGAGGTTGGTCCCACGGCGATTTGGCGTAGCTCTCGCGATGCAGCTGACGCAAGCGCATGAGCGCCTTCTTTGCGTTCTCGTACTGAGGGTTCAGCTGCACTGCCTGTTCATACTCCATCTCGGCTTCCATGTAAGAACCCATCGCCTCGTAAGCTGCCCCCAGGTTGTAGTGCGCACGGTACGAATCGGGCTGTATCTCAGCGGCTTTGAAGAAAGCGTGTGCGGCGTTCTCGTAATCGTGCATCTGCGCGTGCGCTGCACCTACGTAAAACCATGCGGTGTAGTTTTCCATATCCCTTTGCAGCACCCAGTACATGCGCTCAATACACTCTTCGTACCGTCCCTGTTTGAAGAGTTCCATCCCTTCCTGTAACCACTGCTGAGCGTCCGCCATGATGACACCCCCTATACGTCTTCTATCCGTATCGACGCCTGCAATAAATCACAGGTTACTGCTGGATGGCTAACAATGTGGCACGGGCATCCTGCCCGTGAACAGCACCTCGCTCGTCAAGCCGAGTGCAAGATGCACGCATGAGCTGACAGGTCATCTGCGGAGTATAGTCCTCAGCGAGGTTGTACGTGCTTTACACAGCAGGGGCAACGCTCTTTGCATCTACATCCCTTTCAGGATATAATTCTGTTGCGGAAGGAGGCAGTAATAGCCGTGTTATCCCGTTTGGAAGAAGTTGAACAGCGCTTTGAGCAGATTGAGCAGGCTCTTGCCGACCCGCAAGTGGCTTCTGACCCGAAGGAGCTGCAGAGGTTGGGCAAGGCACATGCCGAATTGCAGCCCATCGTGCAGGCTTTTCGTGACTACAAAACTACCCTGAAGCGCATCGAAGAGGCGGAGTCTCTTCTAGACGACCCCGAGATGCACGACCTTGCACAGGAAGAGCTGGACGCCCTGAAGCAGCTCCGCGAGCAGCAGGAACATCAGCTGAAGCTCATGCTACTCCCCAAAGACCCCAACGATGAACGCAACGTGCTTCTGGAGATACGCGCCGGCACGGGTGGCGAGGAAGCGGCGCTGTTTGCGGCGGAGCTGGCGCGGATGTACATGCGCTACGCCGAACGCCGCGGCTGGAAGTACGAAATTGTAGATTTGCAGGAAACGGGCATCGGCGGATACAAAGACGCCGTCATACTCATCGAGGGCAAAGGGGCGTACAGCGCCCTGAAATACGAAAGCGGAGTACACCGCGTGCAGCGTGTACCTGTCACCGAGAGCAGCGGGCGTATCCATACCTCCGCCGCCACCGTCGCTGTGCTTCCCGAAGCAGAAGAGGTAGAGGTGCAGATCAATCCTGAGGACCTGGAGGTCGACACGTTTCGCGCAGGCAGTGCGGGCGGCCAGCACATGCAGAAGAACGAGACTGCGGTGCGCATCCTGCACAAGCCGACAGGCATCGTGGTTACCTGCCAGGACGAGCGTTCGCAGCTGCAGAACCGCGAGAAAGCGATGCGTATGTTGCGTACACGCCTGTACGACCTGCAGCAACAGCAGCTGGAAGCCGAGCGCACCGCCACACGCAAATCGCAGGTAGGATCTGGCGACCGCAGCGAGAAAATCCGTACCTACAACTTCCCGCAGGGGCGTGTGACCGATCACCGTATCGGACTGACCATCTACAACTTGCAGGAGATACTGGATGGCGACATCCAGCCCTTCGTCGACGCCCTTATCGCTGAGGATCAAGCAAGGAAATTGCAACAGGCGGATTTACAGCAAGAACCGGTAGCAATGGGGTAGCCAGGATATGGAACGTAGCGCGGACTGGATGGATCAGGCGCGAGGCGACTTACGGCACGCCCAAAATGACCTGCAGGACGGTTTCTATGATTGGGCGTGTTTCTCCGCTCAGCAGGCAGCAGAGAAGGCAGTAAAAGCGGTCTTCAAACGGCACAAGCTGGAAGTCTGGGGGCACTCCATCGTGGACCTGCTGAGTGCGCTCCCAGCGCACATTGCAGTCCCAGATGAGTTGTACGATATGGCAATGGAGCTGGATAAGGGCTATATCTCCACCAGATACCCAGACGCCCTGCCTTCTGGTTCGCCCCGAACGCGCTATTCGCAGCAGGAAGCAGAGAGGTTTATTCGTTATGCGCGGGCAATCCTCGAGTTCTGTGAAGGTCTTCTCGCCTAGGTACACGCAAGAAGAGGTGTTGCAAACCCTTCGCGCCAGGATGCCTCAGCTACTGGAGCATCTTCCGGTGCGCTGGGTGGCACTGTTCGGCTCCTACGCAAAGGGCAACTACACCGCCTTCAGCGATATCGACGTACTGGTGGTATACGCAGGCAAACCTCGCGACGACGCCTTCGCTCTGGTGAGACGCGCCTTCGGGCTCGCCGGTCTGGAGCCACAGGTGCTCTCCGAAGAAGAGTTTCAAGCTGTATTACCCGTGTGGACAGAGATGCTCAGTCACAGCATCACGGTGTGGGGGGAGATCCCCCTGTCAAATCCGCGACACCCGTAGCGAGCGCAGCTTCTGTACCGCCTTCGCGACCTGCTCGACGGTATAGTCTATCTGCTCCGGAGTATTATCTTTGCCGAGGGTAAACCGCACCGACCCCTCGATGAGGCGAGGTTCTATTCCCATTGCCACCAGCACATGCGACGGCTCCGTGTCGCCCGACGAACATGCCGCCCCTGCCGAACAGTAGATGCCCACCGCGTCCAGCGAGAGCACCAGCGATTCGCCCTCCACGTCGGCAAACGCGAGATGTGCATTATTTGGTAGACGGAGTGTTGGATGCCCGGTGAGAATGGCATCAGGCACGCGCTCCATGATGCCCTCTACCAGTCGATCGCGCAGGGCGCGTACGCCTTCTATCTCTTCCGCCCCACGCTGCAATGCCCGCTCTGCCGCTGCACCCAATCCCACAATGCCCGGCACGTTGTAGGTTCCGCCGCGTCGCCCACGTTCCTGCCCGCCGCCGTCCAGTAAGGGGCGTAAAGGCGTGCCACGTCGCACCACCAGCGCTCCCACGCCCTTGGGACCATACAGCTTGTGCGCAGAGACGGTCAGCAGGTCTACGTTCAGCGCCTGCATATCTACCGGGATTCTGCCCACGGTCTGTACGGCGTCGGTGTGGAAGGGGATGCCGTGCTCGCGGGCAATAGCGCCAATCTCTGCGACGGGCTCAATCGTGCCCACTTCGTTGTTCGCGTGCATGACAGTAATCAAGCCGGTGCGTGGGGTGATGGCACGGCGCACCTCTTCGGGGTCTACCAGACCGGTGCTGTCTACCGGCACGAAAGTCACATCCCAACCGATTTCGCGCAGCGCTTCACACGCTTCCAGTACCGCATGGTGTTCGATAGGGGTAGTAATCAGGTGGTTCTTGCGGTCGCGCCACGCCCGCGCCACGCCTTTAATCGCCCAGTTATCGCTTTCCGTGCCTCCACTGGTGAAATACACGTCGTCGGGTTCGGCGTTCACCAGACGAGCAACCTGCTCGCGGGCGCGTTCTATCGCCTCTCGCGCCTCCTGTCCTATCGTGTAAATGGCAGATGGGTTACCGAAGGCGTGATGAAAAAAAGGCGTCATCGCCTGCAGCACTTCCGGCGCTACAGGTGTCGTTGCAGCGTGGTCCAGATATACCGGCAACATCTACATAGACTACCGGCAACCGATGGATGGATACAGCTCCGTGATGGGGCAGTTTCCGTTAGCCTGTACACCGCAACGCAAGCAGATTTCCTCCACCATCTGCTTGTCGCTTTCCACCGCAGTAACGATAAAAGCTCGCAAGCCCTCAATGAGCGCCTCTCGTTGCTCAGGCTCCATCTCATCCAGCACCTGCTTCAGGCGGGCGGTGCGCTCTTCCTCTACCTGCCTGGTGATTCTGTCACCCTTCTCAGTGAGCTGCACTTCCACGAACCGCCTGTCCGCCGGATTGCCGTGTCGGGTGACCAGCCCTTTGCGAACCAGACGGTTGAGCATGTTCGTCGCTGAAGGATAACTGATGTCCAGACCCTCTGCCACTTCGCCCACAGTCGCATTGCGGTGTAGCCAGATGTAGCGCATCGCCTGCAGCTGCGGCAGAGTAATCTCTTCATGGGTGAGCTCCGCTACCAGCCGTTCGCTCAGACTCTTGGTCAGTATCTGCGCGAACAGATTTGAAACGCGCACCGCGTACTCGTAGTCGGTTACTGCCGTTCCCATCGCGTGTTCACCTGCTTTCGTGATTTTGCTTACTCTAGATAAAGTATATCACAATCAGTTTATTTATGCAAACAGATTGAACTGGTCTACCAAACCATGTCTCAGAAAACCGTCGCGCGTCCGTTCAACCGCAGAAATTATGTACTCTGGCTGGTATTTTACCCCAAAAAGATTGCAAGCAACCACTACGCGGTTGCCCTGCACGCCATAACCAGCCACCTTCGCCTGATACCTTGTTCGGTGGTGACTGTGAAGTTGCGC
>JANWYZ010000440.1 GCA_025054895.1 bacterium
TGACGTTTGTAGGCGTATCTCCTCCTTATCGCCTCTCTATCTTCGGGGGACCGATAAAGGCATCTGTCCCTTATCATAGCAGTCATTAACCGGATCTGTCAACTGCCGATGAGAGTATACGAAAAATGGGGCAGAGCCGTTGGGTTTGAGTAGTCGCAGCGGAGCGAGGCTCTCCAGTCTTGTTATGCTGAACGTAGTGAAACATCTCTTGAACCCTTTGCTAATGCCCAGGATACTCCCTGCAAAGGCGGGCTTTTCCCCTTCATAATTCCCGATTCCAATCAGGGGGGCATCGCCGAATTTCAAATCACGCCTCCACACGGCGCAAGCCTCGGCTGAACAGGCTACGTGACAAGCCAAGCTGTTCCACCACGCTAAATTTTCCGAACCTCCTCACTGCCGATTTGCCTTACACAAAATCTTGCTAAAAACCACTCGTTGCCCCACCAAGGAACCTTTTCCGCATCTATTAACCGTATCTCCTACAACATGTCTACAAGAAGGAGCTGTGGTGAACGACATGCGGGCGATGCTTGCTTGGAAGGGAAAGAGGCAGTGGGAG
>JANWYZ010000441.1 GCA_025054895.1 bacterium
TTCGCACCGCCCTGCGACCACAGGAAGCGCAGGGTGCTGGTCGTCTCGCGCACTGCGTTCGCCCCGTAAAGCGCCCAGAGAATCGCCTCGACGAGCGTGGTTTTGCCTGCGCCGTTCGCGCCGACAATCGCCGTCACGCCCTGTTCAAAAGCGACCTGCGCGTGCGCGTACTGCCGAAAGTTCTCCAGCTCCAGCGCAATTAGCCGCATCGGTTAGCGTTCATTCGTTTTAGGCGTTTTGGCGTCGACATCTTCCTGCGTCCATCGTGGTTCAGGCACAAGCAGGGTGAAGGTGCTGACGGGCGTCAGGTCGCGTTTCGCGCCGTCCAGGTAAGCGACACCCGTTCCCGACAGGTTGAACGCGCCGATACCTTTGAAGTCAATAGCCCCCTCGCGTAGCACCGCGCGCACCGAGTCGTACTTGCCCTGAATGCGCAGCACGCCCTGCCCCATGTAGACCTTGAGCCGTTGGTTGAGCGGAGGCTTGATGCGCACGCCGCGAGGCAGGTCTTTCATCTCCTGAAAGCCTTCAATCTGCATCTTGCCCTGCACGGTGTTCACG
>JANWYZ010000442.1 GCA_025054895.1 bacterium
GACACCGCCCAGCCGCGTACTGTGCAGGTGGAGCTGCGTGCCCCCGACGGTGTCCGCACGCAGACCGTCGCCGTGCCCGCCCACCACTCAACGGCGGTTCATTGGGCATACGAGGCAAAAACGGTCGGCACACAGAAGTTCACCCTCGTCGCACGGGAGCTGAACGGGCAACTGCGAGACGCTGAAGAGCGCGTGATCGAAATCCACCCTCGCTCCGTCTACGAGGTGGACACACGCACCCTACTGCTGGATCGCGAACACACGCTCACGCTCACCCTCCGCCCCGACGCGCAACGAGAGCGCACCACGCTGACGGTGGAAACCATCCCAGGCGTCAGCGCGCTCATCGCCGAGAGCCTCAATTACCTGATAGACTACCCCTACGGCTGCGTGGAGCAGACGGTGAGCCGCTTCGTGCCCGCCGTCATAGCCCAGCGCGTGCTTGAGGCAGCGGGCACGCCGATTGACCCGCAAACCCGAAGCAAGCTCGCCGCCGTGCTGGAGCAGTCGCTCCAGCGACTACAGCGGTTGCAAACAGAGGAGGGCGGCTGGGGCTG
>JANWYZ010000443.1 GCA_025054895.1 bacterium
GGGCAGCGAGTCTGCTGTGCGAGCAGGGGTTCTACGAAGAGGCTGTCTCCGTCGCCTACTACGCCACTCTCTGGGCGGCTCGTGCGCTGCTGCTCACGGAGGGAGCGGAACCGCGTACCCATGAGGGGGTGCGCACGATGCTGGGTCTCTACTTCGTGCGAACGGGACGGCTTTCTCAAGAGGTGGGCAGGCTGTTCACTCGGCGGCTGGATGACCGCATGAGCGCGGACTACTCCGATGTGAACTTCCTGGGGCGCGAAGATGCCGAAGAGGCAGTGGCTCAAGCGGAGCGATTTTTAGAGGCTGTCCGCCCTCTGGTAGAAAGCTACTTGCAAGAGGACGAGGAGTAGAGACTACGACGCTGCGCCGCTGACTTTCCTGTCATATCGAGCTGCAGAATCCCTGTCATGCTGAGCGTCAGCGAAGCATCTCAGCTCCCCTGTCATGCTGAACGGGGTGAAGCATCTCCTGAGACCCCTCGCTTGCGCTCAGGGTGACAATCTCGCCCTTTACCATCAAGGAGAAGCACTCACGTGCTTCACTAAGAGCTGAACA
>JANWYZ010000444.1 GCA_025054895.1 bacterium
GGGCTTGCGCCCCCGCCCGGGCGCGGCGATCCGCCCCTCTGGATCCCCCTGGCGGTATGGGCGGTCTCGGTGGTGTCGTATATCGCGCTCTGTCGCTGGCTTGTGCCCGACTTCCCGCTCTGGATTGTCGCAGGCTTCGGCTTGCTCTGGAGTCCGCTCAACAGCTATGTCTCGGCGCGGATGGTCGGCTTGACGGGGCAGGGCGTCTCGGTGCCGTTCATCAAAGAGGTCGCGATTATCAGCAGTCGTTATCCGCGCGTGGACATCTGGTACGCGCCGTTGCCGCTGTATGACCACGGTTGGGCGGCGCAACGCTTCCGTGAAGTGGAGCTGACGGGTACAAAGTTCACCAGCATCTTGAAAGCCGAGCTGGTGATGTTGCCCGTGATCTTTCTCGCCAGTTTCCTGTTCTGGGCGTTCTTCTGGAAAGCAAGCCCAATCCCCTCCCCGCTGTTCCCGTTCGCGCAGAAGATGTGGCCCTACTACGCGCAGATGGAGGCGGTGTGGAAGCAAATTAATCTCCCGCAGAGCCAGATTCGCGATGTGAGATCGG
>JANWYZ010000445.1 GCA_025054895.1 bacterium
TTGGCTATAATGTCGCTCGCCTGTTCCGCCTGCCCCTCAAACAGGCGATAACGATTTCCATCGAGGGCGGTATCCAGAACGGCACACTGGCGATTCTGATTGCCAGCACGATACTGCGCCAGCCCGCAATGTCCATCCCTGCCGCGGTCTACAGCCTGATTATGTTCGCGACGGGCGCGTTTATGATTTACTATTTCGGGCGTCGCGCTGAACCAGCCGCGTCTGAGATGGCATCGTAACGCGGATGAGACATCGCAGCTGAACTAATCAGGGAGGAGAGACGATGCTGCCGAGAGAAATGCCAACTCTCACTATCTACCCTGCCGAGCGGATTCGCGCGATTGTCATGCCTGTCGGCGGGATTGGCACGGGCTGCTTCGCGTTGGGGGGCGACGGCGCACTGCTGGACTGGCAGCTGATGAGCCGTCCCCATCGCGGCTGGCGACCAGCGTATTCACACCTGCTGCTGCGCGTGCAGCTTGAGGGCGACGCCCCACGCCTGCGCGTGCTGGAAAGCCTGCATCGCCTAAACCTCGACGCCCCGCACGGCGCG
>JANWYZ010000446.1 GCA_025054895.1 bacterium
GTGGTCGCGCCAGAAGTCCACCATGCGCTCCTGCAGCTGGTAGCGGCTGTAGACGGCGCGCAGGATGGCGTGCTGGCTTAGCTGGCGCACCACCTCGCGCACAGGCAGGTCGCCGAGCTCCGCAGGTCTCGCCTGGAATATCTCGAAGGAACGCAGCCGCCAGCGCACGAGCGGATGTTCGCCCGCCTCGTTGGGATGCAGCTGCTGTTCGAGGTAGGCAACCTTGCCCATCTCCCTCAGCCGCTGCAGCTCGGCAGGCGTCGCGCCGAAGGTCACACGCTGAAGCCAGCGCACATCGTCGGGCAAGCTTTCGTACGACGGTACGCGGGTAGCGGAGGGCGTCCACACACGACGCCACACGGGCTGACAGCCCGTCAGCAGACTCGCCCCTGCCAGCAGCCCCAGCTGTAAGCATTCTCTCCTGGAGAGGTAGCACTCTCTCATGGATGGATAATCACCTTGTTGCGCTCGCGACTGCCCATCACTTCCACTGCACGGTGAATCTCCGTGAGCGGGAAGCGATGCGAGATGACCTGCTCGGGGTCTACTA
>JANWYZ010000447.1 GCA_025054895.1 bacterium
TTGCGATCTAGCTCGGTGGGTGTGGTCTTGAGGTAAGTGGCAGCGTTCTCTAAGACGCCGAGCCGTTGCTGGATCAGGTCGAGCGCGCCGCGCCCGGTAACGGCCTCGATGCGGCGGATGCCCGCCGCCGCCGCTTCCTCGCTGACGATGAAGAACGGGCCGATGTCCGCCGTCTCCGGGACGTGCGTGCCGCCGCACAACTCAAAGCTGAACGGCTCCGGCTCGCCGATCTTGATGGTGCGCACCATCTCGCCGTACTTCTCGCCGAACAGCGCCATGGCGCCCTCGGCGATCGCCTTCTCGCGCGGCATGAACTCGACGTTGACGGGATAGTTGGCCAGGATGGCTTCGTTGACCGACCGCGTCACCTGGTTGATTTGCTCCTGCGTCAACATGCCGGTGTGGGTGAAGTCGAAGCGCAGGCGGTCGGGCGCGACGAGTGAGCCGGCCTGACGCACGTGTTCGCCCAGGATGTAGCGCAGCTCGGAGTGGAGCAGATGGGTGGCCGTGTGGTTGCGCATGATGTCCCAGCGCCGGTCAATATCCAG
>JANWYZ010000448.1 GCA_025054895.1 bacterium
GCCACTACCAGCAGGGAGCGCTAGCAAAAAAGTGCACACGACACCATCCTCTGCTCGTAATGAAGCACGTGAGTACTTCCTCCTGGACAAGCGACGTAGACTTCAGAATGACACTAGCTATTATGCTGAACACGGTGAGCAGCTTCGGAGATTCTTCTCTCCGCTCAGAATGACACCTGTTGTCATGCTGAGCGTTAGCGAAGCATCTCAGCCCGTACACGCCCCTCCTGCAGGGCGAACTGCAAATGCTCTTCATCAGATGCGCCGAGAAGTGCTCTCTCGGACGCTGTAGAGACATCGACGCCTCGCCGCCGCAATCCCATTGCTACTGCTAAGGGGATGTTCTCATCTAGGTGGAACCGAATCTTCAGGGGCACGACGCTGCTTCTCTGCCAGTCGAGAAGGCGTCTGCGAACGTACCTTCTCTACCAGCGCCTCCTCGTCGGCGATGGCGTGGTCTGTCGTCAACGGCTGCCTGTTGCAGAGCAGGACACACCCCGGTCTGGAGAGAAGCTGTTCAGGCGCGTGATTACCTGGAGGGCG
>JANWYZ010000449.1 GCA_025054895.1 bacterium
GTCATCGATATGCGCGTCCTCCAGGCTGCGCGGGCGCACTGCTGCCGCCGCCGAGGAGGCACTCGGTAGTCCCCCAATGGTTGGTTCGATATCGAACTGCGTTACCTGCTCCACAGAACGGATCATCCTCCCTGTTCGAGAATTAGTGTCCAGCGGTGAAGACGACCCGCATCACTTCGTCCGGCGTGGTGATACCCTCCAGCACTTTCAGCAAGCCGTGCTCACGCAGCTCGTGCATGCCGTTTGCCTTCGCAGCGTCAGGGTTGTCGGCGAGCGGAGCACGCCGCACGATGAGCTCAGCGATTTCGTCGTTCACGCGCATCAGCTCAAAGATGCCAATTCGTCCACGGAAGCCTGTGTAGCGGCAATATTCGCAGCCGCGTCCGCGCCATAGAGTGACCATCTGGTCAGGGTGCTCGGGGCGGAAGCCGAATCGACGCAGGTCAGAAGCGGGAACCTCGTAGGGCTCCTTACAATGCGGGCACAGGCGGCGCGCTAGGCGCTGCGCCAGTACGCCGATGACCGTCGCCGAAATCAGGTA
>JANWYZ010000044.1 GCA_025054895.1 bacterium
TGCTACTTACAGTAGCATCAATACCCAGCTGCTGAAAGATGCTCTCATTGCGCGGGTCGTTAATGCGCGCTACCGTGCGCGGAACGTTGAAATACCACTTGGCAATCTGGCTGATGATGAGGTTATCCTCGTCGTCGCCTGTGCAGGCAACCACGATATCGGCGCGGTCGGCTCCGGCTTCGCGCATGATGCGGATTTCGTCGCCGCGTCCGCGCATGACCGATTCGCCAAACTCATCGCGTAACAGGTCGCACCGACGCTTGTCGCGCTCGATTAGCAGCACCTCATGCCCGGCGTTCAACAGCGTTTTCGCCAGATAGTAACCGACGTTGCCAGCTCCGACTATGATGACGTACATCGTACAGCTACCTCACTCAATCCTTCAGTTCTGGGGGAACAACGTTGTAATCTTCTACCGAACCCAGAGGGCGGTCGTATGCGAGGTCGCGAATCATTGCAGAGCCAATGAGGCTGTAGCATATTGTGTAGATACCCCGTTGTCGGTAGGCTTCCGCCCGGATGGGATCGTTGACCTTGGCGATAACCTTGGGTACCTGAAACCGCTCTTTAGCAATTTGCGCCGCCATCAAGTTGCGGTTGTCGCCCTCGGTAAGCGCAACAAACATATCTGCTTGCTCGATGCCCGCTTTCTTCAGCACATCCTCGTCTAATCCGTTGCCCGTAATGACCGCGCCTGTAAACTTTCCGCCCAGACGCTCCAGCGAGTCGTTGTTCCACTCAATCAGCGTCACCCGGTGTCCCTCTGCTGCCATGATGCGCGCTAACGCTGCGCCAGTGCGTCCACACCCCAGAATGACTATCCTCATCTGCTACCTGTGCCTCTGCCCTTTGTAATTGTGCCGAACTTCAGTATACGCCGATGTCTGCCCATTGTCAACCATTGAGCATAGATGTCCGATTGCAGAGGTATTCCACCGCTTCATCGAGAAATAACCTGTGCTCCGGACGCTATACCGCCTTTTCACTTTGCGTAATTGATAACTGGTTGCGCGCCGAGGCCTGTGGCGCGTGCATCCTGCACGTGAATTGTGGATGAGACATTTGCACCGCGCTGCACGAAAGGAAAGGAAGGTGTTCTCTATGAGGTGGTCGTGGAAGCTAGGAGAGTACGCGGGTATCGCAGTATATGTGCACGCTACCTTTTTGTTGCTTATCGGATGGATCGCCCTTTTGCACTGGATCCAGCTCGGCACGCTACAGGCGGTGGTCAATGGCGTCGCGTTCATCCTGTTACTGTTTGGCTGTGTGTTATTGCATGAGTTTGGGCACGCGCTGATGGCAAAGCGATATGGTATCCGCACGCGCGACATCACGCTGCTGCCGATAGGCGGTGTGGCGCGTCTGGAGAGGATGCCCGACAAACCGGTGCAGGAGCTGTGGGTCGCTCTGGCGGGTCCGGCGGTTAACGTGGTGATTTTTCTGTTACTTTACTTTTTTCTTCAGGCAAAGAGCGCATTATTACAGATAGCGCCTGACATGGTTCGTGGCGACCTGTGGACCCGGCTGATGACGGTGAACCTGTTTCTGGCGGCATTCAACTTGCTGCCTGCATTCCCAATGGACGGTGGGCGTGTGCTCAGGGCTTTGCTGGCGATGCGCATGGACTATGTACAGGCGACTAACGTCGCCGCCGCACTGGGGCAGGGAATGGCTTTCCTGTTCGGTTTTCTCGGGCTGTTGTTCAATCCATTCTTGTTGTTCATCGCGTTCTTCGTGTGGATTGGCGCAGCACAGGAAGCCAGCATGGTGCAAATCAAGTCTGCGCTGGGAGGCATTCCGGTACAGCGTGCGATGCTCACCGACTTCCGCACTGTATCGCCAGACGATCCGCTGGAGCACGTGGTGCAGCTGGTGTTAAGCGGCTGGCAGCAGGACTTTCCGGTGATGGAAGGGGGACGAATCGCCGGGGTGCTTACCCGCAACGACCTGCTAAACGCCTTAGCGCAGCAAGGAGTGCATCTGCCGGTACGGGAGGTCATGCAACGGGATTTCGAAGTCATAGACGCTTCAGAGATGCTGGAAAACGTGTTGCCCCGCCTGCAGGCGTGCGCCTGCCACTCGATGCCGGTCGTACGCGGTGGCGAGCTGGTGGGGTTGCTGACAATGGACAATGTCGGAGAGTTCATGTTGATTCAATCCGCCCTGGACACAGCATCGCGTCGAGCCTCGCAACGGGGTATTATGTAACCGGAGGCATAGCGTGCAAGCACTGCGCCATTTTCTCAACAAGCGTTCTCGCCACTTCTGGGTTGCTCTGGGACTGGTGCTGGTGGCTATCATCACCACGATAGACTACTTCACCGAACCCGACCTGCTCATCCTGTACCTCATCCCGATTATTCTGGTAGACTGGTTCGCGGGCGAGAAGCCGGGCGTCATTCTGGCTATCGCCAGCGCAATCGCGTGGTTCGCCGCCGACGTATTGAGCACCACACACGACACCCCAGGCGTAGTGCCCTACTGGAACCTGGCGGTACGCTCTGCTATCTTCCTGACCGTCACTTACATGCTTTCCGGGCTACTGGCAACGCGCAAGCGTCACGAGGAACTGATGCACTTTATCATCCACGACCTGCGTTCACCGCTGACCAACGTGCTGACCGGTTTGCAAACCCTGCGCCAGATGCGCGAAAACAAAATGAACGAATCAGAGCAGGAGATGCTGGATATGGCGCTTATCTCCAGCAACCGGATGCTGACGCTAATCAACTCCCTGCTCGATTTACCTCGCCTGGAACACCGCAAGATGCCCGTGCAAACTCAGGAAGTAAGCGTCGACGAGCTGGTAAACGGGTCGCTGGCAGTCGTAGCGCTGTGGGCGGCGCAAAACCGCGTGCAGCTCATTTATGAAGCTGACCCACAAGCAGGTACAGTCGTTGCTGATCCGGACATCACTTCGCGCGTGCTGGTGAATCTGCTCAGTAATGCGCTAAAATACAGCCCCCCCGACTCCACCATTACCATCCGCGCCCGCGCCTCTTCCGAAGGAGGTACAGTCACCTTCAGCGTCACCGACCAAGGTCCGGGCATCCCCCCAGAGTGGGTGGATAAGGTCTTCGACAAATATGCTCAGGTAGAGGCGCGTAAAGAGGGAGCGAGTACCGGCTTAGGATTGACTTTCTGCCAGCTGGCAGTAGAGGCGCAGAGGGGGCGTATCTGGATCGAAAGCGAGCTGGGCAAAGGCACTACCGTGCTGTTTACCCTGCCCGCAGGAAAGCGGAAGAAGGCTCCCCTGATGGAAGAGTAGCCTCCAAGCCCAGCACACAGGCTCACCACGACAAACCTCTGTCAACCCGCTCTCGCCCCCAATGAACGGAACACCTACCGCATATCGTGTGTCTATACAATAAACAGTGACCGGAAGGCAATCCAAAACTGCCCTGTCTTTACAGTGGTGAAGTGGCGATGACGGTGAAATGGAGTTGCTGCATCGTCAGGCTCGCAGGCGCTGATATCCGTGTGCATGTGACAGTGCCGCTGTACGCTCTCTGGTCCGCCATCACCGACAAGGGAAGTGCTGCCGCTCCTCTTCTGGATGGATCGCCTTTTTTCCTGTTGCTGGTACTCAGCGTACTGTGGCACGAAATCGCGCACGCGCGTGCAGCGCAGCGAGTTGGGGTGGGCACCAAGTATATCTATCTAACACCCATTGCGGGCTTCGCTGTGTTGAAAAAGATGCCGGATTCCCCTGACAAAGAGCGAGCGATTGTATGGGCAGGACTTCAAGCAACCCTGTCTCTTGCAGTGCTTGGCTTCGTCGGCTCGTTGCTCCTGATGCTAATGTACACCCACGAGACTTTTTTGTCCCTCTTGCTGCTTACCCTTTCCGGCATCAACGCCATGCTATTCCTGTTTAACGTGTTGCCTGTCTTCCCCTTGGACGGAGGGAAAATACTGCGCTCTCTGCTGGCTGAGTTCCTGAGTCCAGTGACCGCTACCTCTGCCGCCGCTGTAGCGGGCACAATCGGCGCGCTGGCTCTGTTGTCCTTTACCTGGCATATACATCCCGTGATGTGGTTTTTATGCCTTCTGCTTCCTGTGGGCGCGTGGATGGAACTGGAAACCGTACGAACCTGCGAGCGGTTGAAAGGCATCTCCGTGCAGAGCGTGATGCAGACAGACTTCCGCACCGTTGCGCCGGGCGAAACACTGCAGCAGGTCGTTGGGTACCTTCCCGAACATCAGAAGCAATTTCCGGTGTTAGAAGACGGCAAGGTAGTAGGGATACTGACCCGCAGTAGGCTACAGCAGGAAATGACAAGACAGCGGGGACACCTTGCGGTGCGCCAGGTGATGTGTCGCGAGGTGGAGAAAGCGCAAAGTACCGATTGCATGAGCGAGATATACCTTGCGCTGGAAGCGAGCGATGCAGAGGCGATGGTTGTTCTGCAAGATGAGCAGCTGATCGGGTTGATTAGCCGGGAGAGGGTGCAGGAGCTGTTAGAAACCACCGCGAGAGACTCACCAGAGGACGCGCGGCGCGAATAATGGCGCATGACCGCCTCCATAGCCCACCACTTCAAAGGTGAGTAGACAGACGCCCGCAAAAGAGCCAATCCGGACACCCTCGCAGGTAGTTGCATCCTAATCCTGACTAAGGGTATAATTCTTATCAGATTTAGTAACACTAGAGGATAACGCGATGAGTGCCTGCGCCCCTACGGCGTGTCCTGCCCCTTCCGCAACGGAAGAAGCAGGCATCGAACAGTTGATTGGCAACACACCGCTTATCCGCCTGCGAAGGGTAACCACACACCTCGCACCGGCTGTCGAGGTGTACGTGAAGGCGGAGTGGTTCAACCCGGGCGGTTCGGTGAAAGATCGCCCCGCGTGGAACATGATTCGCACCGCCGAAGAGCAGGGGCTGCTTACTCCAGATAAGGTCATCATCGATGCCACCTCGGGTAACACGGGCATCGCCTACGCGATGATCGGCGCAGCGCGGGGCTATCGGGTGCAACTGTGCCTGCCAGCCAACGCCAACGCCGAGCGGAAGCGGATGTTGCGTGCCTTCGGCGCAGAACTGATTCTCACCGACCCACGCGAGCAAACCGACGGCGCTATCCGTAAGGTGCAGGAGATTGTGGCGGCAGAACCGGACCGGTATTTTTACCCCGACCAGTACAATAACCCCGCCAACTGGCAGGCGCACTACTACGGCACAGGCATCGAAATCTGGGAACAGACTGAGGGGCGGGTAACGCACTTCGTAGCGGGTATGGGCACTACAGGCACGCTCATGGGTACAGGAAGGCGGTTGAAGGAGTATAATGCTGGTGTGCGGCTGATCGCTGTACAACCGGATGGTCCCTTTCATGGTCTGGAGGGACTGAAACATCTGGAGACCGCGCTGGTGCCGGGCATTTATGACCCTGCTGTGCCCGACGAGGTCGCCGAAATCTCCACCGAGTGGGCGCATGTGATGGCAAGGCAGCTGGCGCAGAAAGAGGGTCTGTTCGTCGGCGTCTCTGCTGCCGCGGCGATATGTGTTGCGCTACAGGTGGCGGAGCGGCTTTCCAGCGGCGTGGTGGTAGCGATTGCGCCCGACGGTGGTAGCCGCTACATCACCGACCCGCTGTGGGAGGAGGAAGGGTGATGCTGTCGCTCAGTGCAGAACAGGCGTCGCAGATTCGCCAGCATGCTAAACAGGAGTACCCGCACGAATGTTGTGGAGCGTTTCTGGGACAGGTGGTGGGCGAAGACGTACGATGGGTGGAAGAGGTTGTGCCCATTAGCAATCAACAGGAGCAGAACCGCGAGCGACGGTTCCTGATAACCCCTCAGCAGATGATGACGCTGGAACGGCAAGCAGCGCAAAGAGGACAGAAAGTGCTGGGTTTTTACCACTCCCATCCCGACCACCCCGCTCGTCCCAGCGAATACGATCGCGAGAACGCCTTGCCGTGGTACTCTTACTTGATCATCTCGGTGCAAAAGGGCAAGCCTGCCGAGATGCATTGCTGGCGGCTGCTGGACGATCGCAGCGATTTCGAGCGCGAACAGGTGCAGATTCGAGGACTTTAGACGAGGTGAACCAATGGCAGTCACTGTATTGATACCCAGCGCGTTGCAGGCGTACGCCGACAACCAGAGCGAAGTGCAGGTGCAAGCGAACAGCGTGGGCGAGGCGTTGCAGGCGCTGACGCAAGCGTACCCTAACCTGCGCAAACACCTGTACAACGAACAGGGCAAGCTCCGCTCCTTTGTGAACGTGTATCTGGGCGAGGAGGACACCCGCTACCTGCAAGGGCTGGACACACCCGTCAAGGACGGCGACCAGCTGATGATTGTCCCTTCCATCGCAGGAGGCAGCCTCGCAGCGGCTGAGGAGGTAGCGCTGGATAACGAAGAGATCCTGCGCTATAGCCGCCACCTTATCCTGCCCGACGTGGCGATGGAAGGACAGCTGAAGCTCAAGTCGGCGAGGGTGCTTTGTGTAGGCGCAGGAGGCTTGGGCTCGCCGTTGGCGCTGTATCTGGCAGCTGCAGGGGTGGGCACGATTGGGTTGGTGGATTTCGATGTGGTGGATTTCACCAACCTGCAACGGCAAGTGCTCTATACTACCGCCGATGTAGGACGCCCCAAGCTGGAGGTGGCGAAAGAGCGTCTGCTGGCAATGAATCCCCACATTGAGGTGCGCACCTACGAGACGCGCCTCACCCGCGACAACGCGCTGGACATCCTCGCCGACTACGATATCGTGGTAGACGGCACCGACAACTTCGCTACGCGCTATCTGGTAAACGACGCCTGCGTGCTATTGGGCAAGCCCAATGTATATGGCTCCATCTTCCGCTTCGAAGGGCAGGCGTCGGTGTTCTATGCTAAAGAGGGACCGTGCTACCGGTGCCTGTATCCCGAGCCACCGCCGCCCGGTCTTGTACCAAGCTGCGCAGAGGGGGGCGTGCTTGGGGTGCTTCCCGGAGTGGTAGGCACGATACAGGCGATGGAGACGATCAAGCTGATTCTGGGCAAGGGCGAACCGCTTATAGGGCGGCTGCTTCTGTTCAACGCACTGAAGATGCAGTTTCGCGAGCTGAAACTGCGCCAGAACCCCAACTGCCCTATCTGCGGTGAACACCCCATTATCCGTGAACTGATCGACTACGAGGAGTTCTGCGGGGTGCGCGGGGTGGAAGAGACTCCTGCCGAGGTCGTAGAGGAGATAACGCCCTCCGAACTGAAGCGCAGGCTGGATGCGGGCGAGAACATCTTCCTGCTGGACGTGCGAGAGCCAGTAGAATGGCAAATTTGTCGCCTGGACGGCGCGGTGCTGATGCCGATGAACACCGTTCCTGCACGCATGCACGAACTGGATTCGGCACAGGAGATGGTAGTGTACTGTCGTTCGGGTAGACGCAGCGCGCACATCGTCGCCTTCCTGAAGGCGGCTGGTTTCCGCAAGGTGAAGAACTTGCAAGGCGGCATCCTGCAATGGTCGGATGAGGTAGATCCAAGCGTACCGAAATACTAGCTCGGCGTTCCCCTGGTACAAAACGCAGGCAACGGCCACAGGCGTAATCTACGGCTCCGAACACCTGTGTGTTCGCGCACCTGGTCGAACTATGCCACGAATCCCCGCATTACCAACCCGCTGAGCAACTTGGGGTAGAAGTAGGTGGATTTGGGGGGCATCTTCTCGCCCGCGAGGGCAACCTCGCGTACCTCTTGCACCGTGGGAGGGTTCAGCAGGAACGCAACGGACGCCTTGCCCTGCATTACCCACTCTATCGCTTCCGCCTCATCACGGGTGTAGCGGATGCCTTCAGCGCGTTCCAGATGATGCTGGGTGATGCCAAACAACGGCTCCAGCACCAGAGCCTGCAGCAGGTTTACATCCAGACGGCGGTACGTAGCGCTGTGCTCGCCAGATACAAGCGTTTCGGGCGAGATACCCTCCTTCAACCACGCGGTAAGCGCTCTTCCTCCCTGCATCACCACTGCAAAGCCCCGGCGCGACGCGCCGGCGCGTAAAGAAGCAACCGACTCTTGCGGCGTGGCAGGATGCACCTCGAACCACTGCGCCAGATATTGCGGCAGACGTCTCAGAGCCTGTTCGGACGCTTGAGGGATGACGCGATGAGTTGGCAAAATAACGATGCCCGGGTCCTCAAGGGAGGTGAGTGCAACCATCAACCAGTCGTAGGGCTGCAGCTCCGCTGGAACGCCTTCAGCGGCACGTCGCTCGCGCCGATATTGCAGGCAGGTTTCGTAGCGGTGATGTCCATCAGCAATCCACACCCGCGCCGAAGCGACAAGGGCGGATAGACGTTCAATCGCCGCCGTATCCTCTATCCGGCGCAGGCGGTGCCATCCGTCTGGGTACTCCACCTCTGTTACTATAGAAGCAGTATGCGCGAGTTCTTCCAATGCAGGCAGTAGACCACCTTCCACCAGCCCGTAGATAGGCTCCAGATTGGCTCCGGTGGCTCGTAACAGCCGCAGGCGGTCCTCCTTCGCTCGCGCCTGGGTGTTCTCATGAGGTAACACAACGCCCGCATCGTACTCTTCCAGAGCCATCAGGCACACCAGCGCAAGGCGTTGGCGACGTTCGCCAGTGGTGGGATGGGCAAAGTGCTGCTCCAGCAGATACATCACCGGCGACAGTTCCGCCTGTAGCACGCCTTCATTTTGCCAGCGTTGCCATAGCTGCGCCGCAAGGTCGTAGCTTTCAGGAAGGGTGAGGTGGGTGATGTTGTAGGGGAATTGCCGGAGCTGCTCGCGCTCCGGCGGGGTGATCACATCGTACGGTGGCGCGACGCACAAACGTACATCAGGCAGAGTGTAGCGTACGCCGCGAAAAGGGGCGATGCGCGCCATGCGGCTACAGCAAAGCCTCCAGCTTCTGCACGATGGTCTGCTTGGGTACCACGCCCACTATCATATCCTGTACTTTGCCGTCCTTGAAGAACAGCAGAGTAGGTATACTCTGGATACCGTAGCGCAGTGCCAGCTCCGGTTCCTCGTCCACATTGACCTTCACTACCTTTGCCCTGCCGGCGTACTCTTGCGAAATGGCTTCAACATGCGGTGCAATCGCCTTGCACGGACCACACCATATCGCCCAGAAGTCCACCAGAACGGGCACGCTGGACTGCAATACTTCTGTATCAAACTGGTCTGTAGTGACATGCGCTGCGCTCATCCTCGCCTCCTGCTAAAAAGCTCACCTCCTCATTATGGGGGATAGAGGGGCGTTTTGTCAACCGACAGCGATTCGTTCAGGATGGCGCGCCTCGTAAAAAGACCGTTTTTTTGCTCACGGCAGGGTAAAATCATGCACGTGAAGCGCAAGTGAGAAACCTGTGCCGCTTTGGAGGTTCACACACATCTAACTCAGTAACGCCAGAGCGCATCCTCACGCTTGCTCTATGGAGGGATGCGCTCCGGCGCATGTGTGGGTTAGCGGTTATCGTCCGTAGCCTGGCGGAGGCGGCGGCGCCGTCGGCATCTGCGGTTGCCCGGAAGAGGGAGGCGCCAACACAGCCTCAGGTGGCGGGGTACCCGAAATCCGCTTTGGTCCCGCAGACCAGTGGCGTACGTAGAAGAACCCCGCGATCGCCAGCACGGCAACGATGACCAGAATTGCCACTGCAGGCGGTATCTCACGCTTCATCAGAACACCTCCAGAGAAATGCCCTCCGGTCTATGCCGGAGGGCGTACCCTTGATGTCATGGATTCAATAGTGGGTCTACGTCACGGTCAGCCTGCACCGTCCACTCGTGTGGGTAAGTATGCCCCCACTTGCGTGGGGAAACATGACCATCTGTCCAGATGATGTTCTGCATACTGTTGAAAAACCCCTGTACGTTGGGGTCGCGGGAGTTCCAATCGGTGCCAGTGCAGGTCCAGGTGTTCCAGCCGCGGAACAGTGGGTAGTCAGTGTGTCCATCCTGCCACGAGTCTGGGCAGTGTCCGTTCACCACGTAGATGGTGCTCGCTGGCTCCTCAAGCGCCGCTTGGCTCAGGAAGCGGTCTATGGCAATACCATAGTGCGCTCCTGGATTATTATCTTTCCAAGCGGTGAACCTCCATGCGTTCCGCCCACTCAGCATGTACGAGCCCACTCCATTCAGCATGTACGAGAAATACAGGGTGTTGCCGTCTGGGCTGAGATTGATATTAAGCTGTTTGCACACCCAGGAGTAGTTGGCGTTGTACGCTGCTTGCAGCTGGGGAGAGAGGAACACCTGCGTGTTCTTTACGTACGGCTGTAACAGCGCAGGCCAGTACACATAGTAACCCGGCGAGCAGCGTGGGTCGCCCCCGTATTCTAATCCGAAGCTGAGCAATTTCTCATCGTAGTCCTGCGAGTACATCATCAGCGCAATGCCCATCTGCTTCATATTGCTCATATCGGACGCTTGGCGCGCCTTGGTTCGCGCCTGAGAGAACACGGGGAAGAGAATTGCCGCCAGTATCGCGATAATCGCGATAACCACCAGCAATTCGATGAGCGTAAAACCGTTTCGCTTCATTTTCGAGAGACCTCCTTTGTGCTTGTGATTTGCAATGGCAGGCATCCGCCTGCATGACACACAGGTTCGCGATGTAGCTGTAGGCTCTCAGCCTACGTGGAACAGACACAACCTGACGTTGCTGCGACAGACAGGATATGTCGGTACTCTCCGTTCTCACCTCCCTTGCGTCGACGCTCTTATCACCAGCACGGGCTGCAGCAAAGCGCTTTGCCGTTCAGCATGGGGTTCGGCGATGCGCTTTTTCAGAAACTCCACAGCCAGCTGGCACATCTCTTCCAGTGGCTGGCGGATAGTGGTAAGCGGTACGTCCAGATATTCTGTATCCTCGATACCGTCGCACCCCACGAGAGCCACGTCGTCGGGTATACGCACCCCCCGCAAGCGCAGTCCATGATACGCTCCGATTGCCATTTCGTCGTTGTGGCAGAAGATGCCGTCGGGCAGACCGCGTTCTTGCATATGACAGCGCACAGCCAAGCTGGATGCTGCCCGCGACTGGTCGGTGGCGACGATATACTCCGGTGTCAGTCCTGCAGCACTGAGCGTGCGGTCGTAGCCGTCGCGACGTGGCTCCCCTACGTAGCGCGCCTCGGCGTTCACCAGATAGGCTATCCGCCGACAACCAGCCTCCAGCAGATGTTGTACCGCCTGCGTCGCCCCACGATAAAGGTCTATGCGGACATGGTCGGTTTCGGCAAGAGCGTACGCGCCCATGCTCACCAGAGGGACACCGCGCCGCTGCAGAGGTCTCCATGCATCTGACAGATACGTCGCGCCTTCATGCGCCAGGATGCCATCCACACGCCCCAGTCCATGCCATGCGGCTTTGGGAAGGCGAGAGACACATCGTATCAGCGTATCGTAGCCCCTCTGATGCAGGTGATCCTCAACCAGTTGCACCACGCGCGCGTGGAAGCTGGTAAACAGTTCGTGCATCCACAACGCAACGATACCAGTGCGACCGGTTACGAGGGAGCGCGCGGCGAGATTGGGTTGATAACCCAGCTCCTGTGCCGCTTGCCACACTCGCTGACGGGTGGCTTCGGAAATGAGATGCGCTCCACGTCCACTCAGCACCCGAGAGACGGTCGCAGGCGACACGCCAACATATTTTGCGATCTGCTTGATGGTTACCGACATCGGGTGATTACGCTTATGCAAACGTTTGCATAAAGTATATCACAGTTTTTATAAGGTGTCAACCCCTTTTGGGGGCGAAAGCGCGAAAAACTCGTAAACACACTGGTTTTTTGCTCACAGGGATAAAAAATCATGCAGGAGCTTGCATAATCATAGACAAAGTATTATAATAATAGCCGTTACGTTATATTTTTGAGGTGTGCCATGCGGGCGCATATTCTGGAAGTGCACGGCTCTGAGAGTGTAGAGCTGTTCAAAGCGCTGGCTTCCGAAACGAGGGTGCGTATCCTGGAGCTGCTCGCGCAGGGCGAGATGAACATCAACGAGCTCGCTCAGGCGCTGAGCACTTCGCAACCCACCATTACCAAACACACCCAGCTGCTGGAACAAATTGGGCTCATCAGGACCGAGTATAAGCCGGGGGTACAGGGTATGCAAAAGCGTTGCCGCCTGGCTTACGACCGCTTCATCATCTCCTTCGAGCCGACAGACCCCCTGGAGGACCGCGTGGAGGAGATAGAGATGCCTGTCGGCTTGTACACTCTGGTGAACCCTACTCCTACCTGTGGGCTGGCGAATCGCGAAAGAATTATTGGCTTTTTGGACGACCCGCAATCCTTTTTTGAGCCTGAACGCGCCACTGCGCAGCTGATATGGATGGCAGAAGGTTTCGTAGAGTACGTGTTCCCCTGCACGCTGGGGGCAGGCGTAGAGATACGCCGTCTGGAGCTGCTCATGGAAGTCTGCTCTGAAGCGCCTAACTACAACAACCGCCATCCATCTGACATCACCGTATGGATAAACAGTGTGGAGATTGGCACGTGGACATCACCGGGCGACTTCGGCGGCAGGCGAGGCAGACTGAACCCCACCTGGTGGAACGACTACATGACGCAGTACGGGATGTTGAAAATCTGGTCGGTGGATGCAGAGGGCAGCTATGTCGACGGCACTCCCGTCTCTGAAACCACCATTGCCGACCTGATGCTGGTACCGCACCACCCTATTGTGGTGCGCATCGGGGTCAAGCCCGACGCTGAGCACGTTGGAGGTTTCAACCTGTTCGGAAGAGGCTTCGGCAACTATGAACAGGATATCGTATTGCGCCTGCATTACCTGATCAGAGGGCGTCCAGAACGTGTAGCAGCTGTGGCAACGCAGGAAGGAGGTGAGAGCAAGTGAGTTCTCCTGGACTCAAGCGGGAGATTCCGGGCTGGGTAGGGATAGTGATTGTAGTAGTGATACTGGCGGTGCTTGCCATCGCAGGCTATCGCTACTTCACCGCTGGCGAGGCGCGCAAACCCGGCGAGTATCCCCCTGAGGCGTATCAGCCGCCTGGTTACGCGCAACCCTCGCAAACGCCAGGCGCAGCAGCAGGCGGAGGGCGGTAGAGGGTTCGCAGGACTTGCCAACAGTGGCGCGTGCATCCTGCGCGTGAAGCAGGAGTTAGACGCTCGTGCCACGTTCGAAACTCATTCTGTTCTGTATAGCGTCAACACGCGACCACTGTCGGTCGCATCGAAGAACATCACACAACCAAAGGAGGTCAAACCAAATGTCCAAGCGGAAAGCGTTTACGCTGATCGAGTTGCTCGTCGTCATCGCTATCATCGCGATACTGGCGGCGATCCTGTTCCCGGTGTTTGCCCAGGCACGCGAGAAGGCGCGAGCAGCATCCTGTCTGTCCAACATGAAACAGCTGGGGCTGGCGTTAGCCATGTTCGCACAAGACCACGATGAGTATCTGCCCAAGGCATGGTTCAACGACGAGCCTGATACCTCTTGCCCGCGCTGTTGGGGCTACAGGGACCCGATGTGGGGCTGGGACTATGTGCTGTTGCCCTATGTGAAGAACAAGCAGATTTACCAGTGTCCCTCCGACAGCGAGAGCTGGCCCCGCGGGCTGTGGAACGACGGCTGGAGCAACCTGCCCGATCGCCCCGATGCGGACAACATCCCCGGCTCATACCGCATCAACATCAGCGACTACCCGAACGGTCCCTGGAACGCGCTGAAGCTGTCTGCACTGGAGAAGCCAGCGGAAGCCATCCAGATTGTGGAAAGCGTGCCGGGCGTCAACAATGCTCAGTGGCACCAGGTGGCAACGTGGGAAGCCGACCCAGGCTACGTGTGCATCGACTTTACCAACAACGTCGCCTACGGGCGTCACAACAAGACCACAGGTAGCAGCATTGCCCAGCGCAACCAGGGTGGTTCCAACTACGTGTTCGCCGATGGACACGCCAAGTACATGACCTGGGGGCAGACCTGGCGACGCATCGGCGAAGACGTGCAGAAGGGCGGGCAAACTGTCACGCCCACGATGTGGCGGCAGAACTTCAGCGGCTGGAACGACCGCTGCAACTACCGCGAAGGACAGAACAGGTAACACGTCATCAGGAGGGCGAGGCTCCTGCCGAGCCACTAGCCCCCCTGTAGTCCCCCTGCATCAGGGGGACTGCATACTCCGCTCCCCGCGTGCGGGGAGGCGTGGAGGGGCTACTCCTGTGGCTCACCGGGAGGTTCGCCCTCCATACTTAATCATCACTGCGGAGGTCACAATGGCAACCTACACCAACCCGGTCTACGCACGCGACTTCCCCGACCCTCACGTACTCGCTTATCGGGGTAAGTTTTACGCCTATGCCACGCACTCATCTGGGCACGACTTTCAGGTGATGGAGACGGCAGACCTGGTACACTGGACCCACAAAGGCAGCGCCTTCCGCCCTCCGTGGTCGGGCGAGCACCTGTGGGCGCCCGAGGTGATACAGTACCGGAGCGTGCTGTACATGACCTACTCCGCCCGCAACCCGCAAACAGGCAAACACGACATCGGCATCGCTACCTCCACCAACCCGCTGGGACCTTTTTCCCACCGCGCGATACTGGTACGCGGCGATGATAACCGTGTGGGGGTGATCGACGCCACCATCTTCTTTGACCGTGATAGAACTCCTTACCTGATTTATTCTGAGGAAGACCCACGCGCCATCGTGATGCGACGCATGAGCACCGACTTGCTGAGCGTTAGTGAGGAGAGGACAGTGCTACTTCGCCCCGACCGCGAATGGGAAAAGGGTGTAGTGGAGGCCCCCACCATGCTCTACCGCAACCGTACCTATTACCTGTTCTACTCAGGCGGATGGTTCCAGAGTTTGAAACGAGACGCCTCGTATGCGGTCGCGTATGCTACCGCCTCCTCGTTGAAGGGACCGTATACCAAGGGGGAACGCATCTTGCAGACCGTGCCCGGCAAGGTGTATGGTCCGGGGCACCAGTGCATCGTCAGCCTGCCTTCGGGGGAGATGTGGATGCTGTATCATGGCTGGGACGACCAGAACGAACCGATGTATGGTTCCAATCCGTTAGGGCGCACGCTGCGCCTAGACAGGCTGCTGTGGAAAGACGGCAAACCGTACGTGGACGGTCCGAGCACTGAACCGAAGCCGGCGCCGCGTATACGATGAGGGAGATGCAGATTACCTGGTCTCCAGAGATACAGCGCGCTGAGGGCGCCAAGGGCTTTCTGGTGTTGCCGAACGGCGACGTACTGGCAACGCGCACCGAAGGGCGCGCCGACGGGGTGTTCGTCATTCTGTCGCGTAGCCGAGACGGCGGGCAGTCATGGCAGCGCGTCGGCACCATTGTCTCCGACCCAGACCCAACAACTGACCTCGGCGATGGCAACCTGTGCCTGCGGCGCAACGGCGAGCTGCTCTACGTCTACCGTCACAACCGCTACCGAGGAGATTTCGAAAGGAAGCCATACTATTCCGTCAAGGTGGCGGTGGCAAGAGCTGGCTGCCCCACTCGACTGTGTTCGAGGTGCGTCCGGAAGGCGAAGGTCCCAGTCGCGGTCTGTGGGCGCCTTTTCTCTTTGAAACGCGCCGTGGCGTGCTGCAATGCTACTATGACGACGAGTACACCCCCTGGCGCGAGGGCTTCTCGGGGCATCAGTGGGTGCGGATGCACACCTGGAACCCCAGAACGCGCCGATGGGAGAACCCCGTTACTG